>CAYNOF010000677.1:0-6172 GCA_964398335.1 uncultured Rhizobiaceae bacterium | reverse complement strand
GCAGCGAGTCGGCCAGCGCGCAGGCCAGCGAGGCGACCAGGAACACGCCGATGCCGATGCGGTAGACGCGCGCATAGCCCATGATGTCGCCCAGCGACGACAGCGGCAGCAGCGCCACGGTGACGGCGATCTGGTAGGCGGTGACGATCCAGATCGAGGTCGCCGGATCGACATGCAGGTCGCGGCCCATCGCCGGCAGCGCCACGTTGGCGATGGCGCTGCTCAGCACCGACAGCGACAGGCCCAGGGTGAGCGTGGCGACTGCCCAGTAGCGGCGCGGGACGGGCAAGCCGTCATGCGCCTCGAATGTGGTGCGGGTATCGGTCATTGCTTGTTCGTCGTCCTGAACGGAGCGCAGGACCTTGCGGTATCGCGGGCGAACGCTCCGCTCAGGACGACAGGGAGAGTCAAATCCTGACCTCGCGCTTCAGCGCCGTCTCGTAGACCCGCATCATCGAGGCGGTGTCCGACGGGCCCAGGCCCATGCCGCGCGCCAGGCGCATCAGGTTGTGCGTCGTAGCGCCCATCGGCGTGGGCACGCCGAGCTGGTCGGAGAGCTCGAGCGCGAGATGCACGTCCTTGTAGGCGAGGTCGAGCGCGAAAGAGGCCTTGAAGTTGCCCTTCAGCACCCGGTCCGAGAACAGGCGGTAGGCGCTGGAGTTGCCGCTGCTGTTGGAGATCACCTGGCGCAGCTTGTCGGGATCGATGCCGGCCATCGAGCCCAGCATCATGCCTTCGGCCGCCGCCGCCATGTTGCAGAAGGCCATCATGTTGTTCACCAGCTTGGCGATCGTGCCGGTGCCCAATTCGCCCATGTGCAGCACGTTGGCGCCGAAGGATTGCAGCATCGGCAGGTGGGCGTCGAAGACCGCCTTGTCGCCGCCGACCATGATGGCGATGGTGCCGGCCTCGGCGCCGATCGTGCCGCCGCTGACCGGCGCGTCGAGCATGGTGATGCCCTTCTCCTTCAGCTTGGCCGCGATGGCGCGCACGTTGGTCAGCGCATTGGTGCTGAGGTCGAAATAGACCGTGCCCGGCCTGGCGTTCTCCAGGATGCCGCCCGCCCCCAGCGCCACCGCCTCGACGTCCTTGGGCATCGGCAGCGACGTCATGATCACCTCGCTGCCGGCGGCGAGCTCGGCCACGCTCTTGCCCGCCGTGGCGCCCAGATCGGTGCAGGTCTTGACGCTGGCCGGGTTGAGGTCGAACACCGTGACGCTGTGGTTGGTCTTCTTGATGATATTGCGGCACATGGGCCCGCCCATGTTGCCCACGCCGATGAAGCCGATTTTCATGCCCGTTCCCTCCTGGATGCTGCCCCCGTACACTAGCGCGCAGCTTGCCTCCTGCAAGGATCGCGCCCACACTTCGCCTGCGTGAAAATCGGGGACCTGTTCACGGAAGAACGCGTGGCGCGCGTGGCGAAATTCGCCGCGCTGGGCTTCGCCCTCGCCTTTGCCGCGCTGCTCACCCAGTCGCAGAACCTGGTCTACCCGTCGCACGGCGCCGTCGGCTTCGACTTCGTCACCTTCTGGGCCGCATCGGACCTCGCGCTGTCCGGCCACGCTGCGCAGGCCTACGACATCGCGGCGATCGCCGCCGCCGAACGCAGGGCGTTGCCGCATGTCGCCGACGTCTATCTCTGGCACTACCCGCCGCCCTTCCAGCTCGTCGTGCTGCCGCTGGCGCTGGTGCCGTATCTCTGGGCCTATGGCCTGTGGCTCGCCGCCTGGCTCGCGGCCTATGCCGCGACGTTTCGCGCCGCCTTCCGCGAGCCGGCGTCGTTCTGGCTGGCGATCGGCGCCTCGGCGGTCTTCGTCAACCTGCTGCACGGCCAGAACGGGCTGATGACCGCCGTACTGGCCAGCGGCGGCCTGCTGCTGCTCGAGCGCCGTCCGCTGCTCGCCGGCCTGCTGATCGGCGCGCTTTGCTACAAGCCGCATCTCGGCCTGCCTTTGGGGCTGCTGCTGCTCGCCGGCGGCCAGTGGCGCGCGGTGGCGGGCGCGACCATCGCCGTCGCCGGGCTTTGCGCGCTGTCGGCGCTGGTGCTGGGCCTCGACACCTGGCGCGCCTTCTTCGCCAATGCCGAGACGGCGCGCGCCGTGCTCGAAGGCGGTGCCGTGCCGTGGCACAAGATGGCTTCGCTGTTCGCCGCCGTGCGGCTCGTGGGCGGCGGCGTCGGCCTTGCCTACGCCGTGCATGGAGCAGCGGCGCTGGTGGTGTTCGCGCTGACGGTACGGGCATGGCGCGGCCGCGGCGCGGTCGACCTCAAGATCGCGCTGGCGATATTGGCCGCGGTGCTGGTCTCGCCCTACCTCTTCGACTACGACCTCGCCGTCACCGTGCTGGCGATCGGCCTGCTGCTGCGTGACGGCTTCGCACGCGGCTGGCAGCCCGGCATGCGGCCGGCGATCGTCGTGCTGTGGCTGGCGCCGGCAACGCTCTCCTATGTCGCCGAGGCGACGCACATCCAGCTGCAGCCCGTCACGCTGCTGGCAGCCTGGGCGCTGACGTGGCGGAGACTGCGCGCCGCATGACCACCCTGTTCACCGAGGCGCGCGTCGCGCTGGTCGCCAAGGCGATCGCCATCGCCTTCCTGCTCGCCTTCATCGCCACGCTGGCGAGCATGCGCGACATGATGCTGTCGGCCGATCGCGGCTTCGGCGGCGACTTCATCGCCTTCTATGCCGCCGGCAGCCTGGCGCGCGAGGGGCGGCCGGAAGCCGCCTATGACAGGACGGCGATCACCGAGGCGGAGAAGCGCGCACTGCCGCAGGCGACATACATGCTGATGTATGCCTATCCGCCGGTGTTCCAGATGGTGCTGAAGCCGCTCGCCGGCCTGCCCTATGTCTGGGCGTACGTCGTGTGGGCTTCCATGCTGTTCGCGTTGCATGTCGCGGTGTGGCGCGTCGCCTTCGGCGACAGTCCCGCCTTCTGGGCGGCGCTGGGATCCTCGTCGGTCTATCTCAACGTGCTGCATGGGCAGAACGGCCTGTTGAGCGCCGCGCTGATCGGCATCGGCCTGCTGTCGCTCAGCCGTCGGCCGCTGCTCGCGGGCATCGCCATCGGCGCGCTGTGCTACAAGCCGCAGCTCGGCGTCTCGATCGGGCTGTTGCTGATCGCCGGCGGGCACTGGCGCGCCGTCGGCGGCGCGGCGCTGTCGGTGATCGTGCTCTCCGCGGCGTCGGCGGCGGTGCTGGGTCCCGACATCTGGCGCGCCTTCATCGAGCATGGCGGCAGCGCGCGCCTGGTGCTCGAAGGCGATGGCGGGCCGCTCGACAAGATCGCCAGCGTCTATTCCCTCGCGCGCAAGCTCGGCGCGCCGGTGGCGGTGAGTTACGCGCTGCACGGCATCGTCGCGCTGGGCGCGATGGCGCTGGCGATCCGCGCCTGGCGGCGCACGCGCGAGGAGCTGCCGCGCATCGCCATGGCGGCGGCGACGGTGCCGCTGGTGTCGCCGTATCTCTTCGACTACGACCTCGCGCTGATCGTGCTGCCGATCGGGGTGCTGCTGACCGACGGATTCCGCCACGGCTGGATGCCGGGCATGCGGATCATCCTGGCCATCGCCTGGTTCGCGCCGGCGATCGCGCCGAAGCTGGCGGAGCACACGGGGCTGCAGATCATGCCGCTGGCCAGCCTCGCGCTGTTCTGGGCGGCGTGGCGGCGATGCGAGACGCAGGCTGAGGAAAGCGGACAAGCGCGATGGACCTGAAATACTTCGCCGTCGTGTTTGGCGCGTTCCTCGTCGCCGGCCTGGTCAAGGGCGCCGCCGGCATGGGCCTGCCGCCTACCGCCATCGCGCTCGCCACGCTCGTGTTGCCGATGAGCGATGCACTCGCGCTGATGACCGTGCCGACCCTGGCGACCAACCTGTGGCAGGCCTTCTGGGGCGGCCATTTCCGGACAATGCTGCGTCGCTTCTGGATCATGGGTATCGCGATCTCGATCGGCATCTTCATCTCGGCCGTCACCCTGCGCAGCCTGGGCTCGCGGCAGTCGGTCGGATGGCTCGGCGTGATCCTCGTGATTTTTTCGTTAACCGCTTTCGTCGCGTGGCGGCCCCATGTGTCACCGCGACACGAATGGTGGGCCAATCCGTTGAGCGGCGTGGTCACCGGCCTCGTCGGCGGCGTGACCGGCATGGCCGCCGTGCCGTTCCTGCCCTACATGCAATCACTGTCGCTGACGCGCGATGAGTTGATTCAGGCGCTCGGCATTCTCTTCGTGGTGTTCACCGCCGCGTTGACGATCGCGCTCGCCGATGCCGGTGCTTTCACGATCACTAACGGACTCGGCACCGTGGTGGCCACTGCACCGACATTCCTCGGCGTGTGGTTGGGACAGAAACTGCGCCGCGCGGTGTCGCCTGAAGTGTTCCGCAAGATCTTCCTCGCGGTGATGTTCGGTGTCGGGATTCATCTTTCGCGCGGCTTGTTCTGAGACAATTTTTCCACAGCGGTGCGCATCGAAATCGATACGCGCCTTGTCAGCGGCCAATCAGGATTTATTGGCATGTTGCTTCTCGCACATCGGCGGTTCTGCCCCAACGGGCCGACCGGTGGGCGACACACCCCCTTGGGCGCTCGTCTTTCCGTCAGGCGAGCGCCCATTTTCTTTGGGCGTTGCAGAGAGCATAAGATGCACACGCACAGGGGGAGCGCCGCATGGCCGACGATCTGTCGCCGCTGAAGGACGAATCGATCGTGCTCGATCTCGGCGAATTCGCCGAGAAGAAGAAGGCGATCCACAATCTCTCGGGCGCCGCGTTCATCGGCGAGTATCTCTATCTCGCCAATGACGAGGGCAAGCAGCTGCTGCGTCTGAAGCGCGATACGCCACAACGCTACGCGACTTGCGAGGCGATCGACGTCGCCGATCTCTTCAAGCTGCAGGACGGCGAGATCGACTCCAAGGAGTTCGACCTCGAGGCGCTGGCGACCGACACGCTCGACGGCAGGATCGCGCGCCTGTGGCTGATCGGCTCGCACGCGATGGGCCACGAGGAGCCGCCGGGCACCAATCTCAAGCGGGCAGGCCTGAAGCGCGAGCGCAACCGGCTGCTGTTCGGCTGCGTCCAGGTCGACGAGCGCGGCGCGCTCGTCGGCGGCACGGGCCGCCATCTGCGCATCAAGCCGGTCGGTGAGACCTGGACGACCCACTTCCTGTCGGCGCTGCGCGAGGCGCCGCCCGTCGCCAGCGGCTTCCTGCGCGAAGCCTCGGCGCTGACGCAGCAGACGATTCCCGATGCCATCGCGCAGAGGATCGGCTGGTTCACGCCGTACACGCTGGCCAGCACCAAGGAGAACGGCCTCGACATCGAAGGCCTGGCGATCCGCCGGCGCGGCGACGATGCGTCGAAGGTCGTCGCCCTGGTCGGCCTGCGCGGACCGGTGATCGCCGGTTTCGCCGTGATCGTCGAGATCGACATCGGCGACTACAACAATCGCCGGCTGAGGCCCCAAAGCGAGCCGCGCTTCCACCTGCTCAACCTGGAAGGCTTCGGCGTGCGCGACCTGGAGTGGCGCGGCGACGATCTCTTGATCATCGCCGGCCCGACGATGGTCAGGCAGAAGGAGTCGGAGCTGTTCTGCTGGCGCAACGCCTGGGGAGTCATCGACGCGCACGGCTCGGTCACCAACGTCTTCGAGGTCGAAACCCTCGACCGGCTCGGCCGGCTGCCGATGCACGACGACGGCGGCCCCGAGGCGCTCGCCACGATCACGCCGGGCGGCCACGACTACCTGCTGCTGCGCGACGGCATCAAGGGCGAGCGCATCGTCGGCTCGACCTACCGCGCCGAGGTCTATCGCCTCGATCAGCCGTGACGGTGGACACGCCGCGCCGCGCTGGCTAAGGACGGCGCATGTCCTCGCTTACCCCGTTCAAGGTCACCGTCTGCGGCATCCCCGATCTGGCGCAGCATGGCGGCGGCGATGTCAGCCACGTCCTGTCGCTGCTCGATACGCACCACGCCCTGCCCGAGGCGCTGGGCGGCTACGGCGCGATCGACCACGAGCTGGTGCGCTTCGACGACGTGGTCGCCGAGTTTCCCGGCTTCGTCGCCTGCAGCGAGGCCGATGTGCGCCGCATCCTGGCGCTGGGCGAGCGCATGCGCGGTGCCGGCGAGGGCGCGCGGCACCTGCTGGTGCATTGCCACGCCGGCATC
>CAYNOF010000676.1:0-6859 GCA_964398335.1 uncultured Rhizobiaceae bacterium | reverse complement strand
CTCGCCGCGAAAATCAGGACGGGTGATGATCGAATCGGCGAACGCTGCGCGATAGACAGGCCCAGCGGTGGAGGCGATGTACCAGTTCATGTTGTGGCTGGTGCCGACGGTCGAGAAGTTTCCGCGCAGCCAGAAATTCCTGATCGGCGATCGTATCCAGAGCACGGCGCTGTCGGTGCTGGAGTCGCTGGTCGATGCGACGTACACGCGCGGTCGTGACCGGCTTCTGACCCAGGCCGATCTTGGCGTTGAAAAACTGCGCTTCCTGTTCCGCCTCTCCAAAGACCTGAAGCTCCTCGACCTGCGACGATACGAGCACGCGGCGCGTGTGTGCGCGCGGGGATGTTCAGGATCGGCAATGGTGAGGCGGGCCGGCGATGCCGGTCCAGGGGCCGCGCCCGCCTTGGCTCTCGCGGCGGCGGGCGCGGCTTCATCTGCCCTTCCACGCGCAGGCGGGGATCTGGCGCGGCAGTGAATGGTATTGACGTTTACGTAAAGGGAAAGTATGTGGCCGGCTGGACGTTGCCGTTGGGCCGGCCCAAGGTGACGCCGAAAGAAAGCGTGGAGGGAGTGGCGCCTTTGAGTGCGTTGGCCAGCGTCTATACGCCGGAACACGAGATGTTCCACCAAACCTGCCGCCGCTTCTTCGAGACGGAAGTGCAGCCGCATCACGCGCGCTGGGAAGACGAAGGCGTCGTCCCGAAATCCGTCTGGCGCAAGGCCGGCGAGCTCGGCCTTCTCTGTATGGATGTGCCGGAAGAGTACGGCGGCGTCGGCGCCGACTGGCTGCACAACGTGATCGCCATCGAGGAGCAGTGGCGCGTCTTCGCCTCGGGCCCGGGCTTCTCGCTGCACAACGACATCACATCACCGTATATCCGTCACTTCGGCACCGAGGAGCAGAAGCAGCGCTGGCTGCCCAGGATGGTGGCGGGCGAGATGATCACCGCCATCGCCATGACCGAGCCGGGCACTGGCTCGGACCTGCAGTCGGTGCGGACGAATGCGGTGCGCGATGGCGACGAGTACGTCATCAACGGCGCCAAGACCTTCATCACCAACGGCCAGAACGCCGACCTGATCATCGTCGTCTGCAAGACCGACCCGAAGCTGGGCGCGCGCGGTACCTCGCTGATCTGCGTCGAGGGCGACCGCAAGGGTTTCCGCCGCGGCCGCAACCTCGACAAGATCGGCATGAAGGCGCAGGACACCTCGGAGCTGTTCTTCGACGACGTGCGCGTGCCGGTCACGAACTTGCTCGGCGCCGAGGGCACCGGCTTCGCGCAGCTCATGCAGGAGCTGCCGCAGGAGCGCCTGGTGATCGGCGTGCAGGCGATCGCGGCCATCGAAGCCGCGTTGAAGGCGACGATCGAGTACACGAAGGAGCGTAAGGCGTTCGGCAAGCCGATCATCGATTTCCAGAACACGCGCTTCAAGCTCGCCGAGCTGAAGACCAAGGCCACGGTGGCGCGCACCTACATCGATGACTGCGTCGCGCGCCATCTGCGCAAGGAACTCACCGTCGCTGACGCGGCGATGTGCAAGTACTGGACGACCGACCTGCAGTGCGACTTCGTCGACCAGTGCCTGCAGCTCTTCGGCGGCTACGGCTACATGTGGGAATACCCGATCGCGCGGCTCTACGCCGACAGCCGGGTGCAGAAGATCTACGGCGGTACCAACGAGATCATGAAGGAACTGATCGGCCGCACGCTGTGAGGTTCCAAAGGAGAGGCAGATGACCGACGCCTACATCTACGACGCCGTGCGCACGCCGCGCGGCAAGGGCCGTCGCGACGGCTCGCTGCACGAGGTCACCCCGGTGCGCCTCGCCGTGACCGCGCTGCAGGCGCTGCGCGATCGCAACAAGCTCGACACGTCGCTGGTCGACGACGTCGTGCTGGGCTGCGTCATGCCGATCGGCGAACAGGGCTCCAACATCGCGCGCACCGCCGCGGTCATGGCCGGCTTCGAGCAGACCGTCGCCGGCGTGCAGGTCAACCGCTTCTGCGCCTCGGCCCAGGAAGCCACCAACATGGCGGCGGCGCAGGTGATGTCCGGGCAGTCGCAGGCGGTGATCGGCGGCGGCGTCGAATCGATGTCGCGCGTGCCGATGGGCTCCGACGGCGGCGCCTGGCCGGTCGATCCGGCGGTGGCGATGCCGATGTACTTCGTGCCGCAGG
This sequence comes from uncultured Rhizobiaceae bacterium, assembly GCA_964398335.1. GTDB lineage: Bacteria > Pseudomonadota > Alphaproteobacteria > Reyranellales > Reyranellaceae > JAFAZJ01. The sequence goes on along the minus strand of CAYNOF010000676.1, from coordinate 4,676 downwards.
GCATCTCGGCCGACCTCGTGGCGACCAAGTATGGCTTCAGCCGCGATGACGTCGATGCCTACTCGGTCGAGTCGCAGAAGCGCGCCAAGGCGGCGTGGGACGCCAAGTATTTCAAGAAGTCGATCGTGCCGGTGCGCGACCAGAACGGCGTCGAGCTGCTGGACCATGACGAGCACATGCGGCCGCAGACCACGATGCAGTCGCTGGCCGCGCTCGAGCCCTCGTTCAAGATGCACGGCGAGGTGATGCCGGGCTTCGACGCGGTGGCGCTGCAGAAGTATCCCGAGGTCGAGAAGATCAACCACGTGCACCACGCCGGCAACTCCTCGGGTATCGTCGACGGTGCCGCCGGCATCCTGATCGGCACCAAGGAGTTCGGCGAGAAGGCCGGGCTGAAGCCGCGCGCGCGCATCCGCGCCTTCGCCTCGATCGGCTCGGAGCCGACCATCATGCTGACCGGTCCGGCGCCGGCCACGGAGAAGGCGCTGAAGCGCGCCGGCATGTCCGTGAAGGACATCGACCTCTACGAGCTCAACGAGGCCTTCGCCGCCGTCGTGCTGCGCTACATGCAGGCGCTGAACATCCCGCACGACAAGATCAACGTGAACGGCGGCGCCATCGCCATGGGCCATCCGCTGGGCGCCACCGGCGCGATGATCCTCGGCACCGTGCTCGACGAGCTGGAGCGCCGCGGCCTGTCGACCGGGCTGGCCACGCTGTGCATCGGCGCCGGCATGGGCACCGCCACGATCATCGAGCGCGTCTAGCCGTTGCCCACCCTTCGAGACGCGGTCGCTCCGCGACCGCTCCTCAGGGTGAGGATTTGTCGTTGAACCCCATGACCTCGCCCTGAGGAGCGCGCCGAGCGCGCCTCTCGAAGGGTGGGCCACCTGAAGGATCGCGGGAGCTTTCCATGATCAACTACGCAGTCGACTCGGACGGCATCGCCACGATCACGTGGGACATGCCGGGCCGCACGATGAACGTGCTCAACGAAGGCTCGATCGCCGCCTTCGCCGACGCCGCGCAGAAGGCGGTGAAGGATCCGGCGGTCAAGGGCGTCATCCTGACCTCGGGCAAGGCCGACTTCATCGCCGGCGCCGATCTAGAGATGCTGCTGTCGGCCGACACCTCCGACGCCAGGGCGCTGACCGAGCAGTTCAGCCAGCTGCAGAAGATGTTCCGCGGCATGGAGACCTCGGGCAAGCCGTGGGTCGCGGCGATCAACGGCACGGCGCTGGGCGGCGGCTTCGAGATCTGCCTCGCCTGCCACTACCGCATCGCCGCCGACAACCCGAAGGCCAAGGTCGGCCAGCCCGAGGTGAAGCTCGGCCTGCTGCCCGGCGGCGGCGGCACGCAGCGCATCCCGCGCCTGATCGGCGTGATGGCCGCGGCGCCGGTGCTGATCGAGGGCAAGGATCTCTCGGTCGCCGAGGCCAAGGGCATGGGCCTGATCCACGAGGTCGTGCCGGCGGGCGAGCTGCTGGCGCGCGCCAAGGCGTGGCTGATGGCGCCGGGCACCGAGAAGGTGGCGCCGACCTACACCAAGGGCGTGACGCTCGACGCGCGCGCGGTGCAGCCCTGGGACAAGCCGAACTACCGCATCCCTGGCTTCGCCGGCGGCAAGGTGTGGCCGGGCGGCGTCGAGATTTTCATGGGCGGCAACGCCATGATCTCGGGCAAGACCAACGGCGTCTATCCGGCGCCCAAGGCGATCCTGAGCTGTGTGTACGAAGGCCTCAACGTGCCCTTCGACACCGGTCTGAAGATCGAGACGCGCTACTTCGTCTCGCTGCTGCGTGATCCGGTGTCCAAGAGCATGATCCGCACGCTGTTCTTCGGCCTGCAGGAAGCCAACAAGCTGGCGCGCCGGCCCAAGGGCGTGCCGAAGCAGGAGTACAAGAAGATCGCCGTGCTCGGTGCCGGCCTGATGGGCGCGGGCATCGCCAACGTCTCGGCGCGCGCCGGCCTCGAGATCGTGCTGCTCGATCGCGACCAGGCGTCGGCCGACAAGGGCAAGGCGCATATCCAGGCCGATGTCGAGAAGGATGCCGGCCGCGGCCGCCTGACCAAGGAGCGCGCGGCGGAGATCCTCGGCCGCGTGTACGCCACCGCCGACTATGCCGACCTCAAGGGCTGCGACCTGGTGATCGAGGCGGTGTTCGAGAACCGCGATGTGAAGGCCGAGGCGACCAAGAAGGCCGAGGCCGTGCTGGCGCCGACGGCGATCTTCGCCTCGAACACCTCGACGCTCCCGATCACCGGCCTGGCCGAAGCCAGCGTGCGGCCCGAGAACTTCATCGGCCTGCATTTCTTCTCGCCGGTCGAGAAGATGCCGCTGGTCGAGATCATCGTCGGCAAGAAGACGTCGCAGGAGACGCTGGCGCGGGCGCTGGACTACGTCCAGAAGATCCGCAAGACGCCGATCGTGGTCAACGACAGCCGCGGCTTCTTCACCTCCCGCGTCTGCGGCGCCTTCATCAGCGAGGGCCATCGCATGCTGAAGGAAGGCATCCCGGCGCCGATGATCGAGAACTGCGCCCGCATGGCCGGCATGCCGGTCGGTCCGCTGGCGCTGAACGACGAGGTCGCCATCGACCTGTCGTACAAGATCATGGACCAGACGCGGCGCGACGCCCAGGCGGCCGGCCAGAAGTACGAGGGCAGCGGCACCGAGGACATGCTCGAGCTGATGGTCAAGAAGCTCGAGCGCTTCGGCCGCAAGAACGGCAAGGGCTTCTACGAGTACCCCGCCGACGGCAAGAAGCGCCTGTGGCCGGGGCTCAAGGAGCACTTCAAGGAGCGCGAGGAGCTCGCCCACGGCGAGGGCCCGGGCAAGGATGCCGTGGCCGCCGAGATCAAGAAGCGCCTGCTCTACGTGCAGGCGGTCGACACCGCACGCTGCCTGGAGTCGAACGTGCTGACCGACCCGCAGGACGGCGACATCGGCTCGATCATGGGCCTGGGCTTCGCGCCGCAGACCGGCGGCGCCATCAGCCTGATCGACCAGGTCGGCGTCGCGAAGTTCGTGCAGGAGTGCGATTCGCTGGCGCAGAAATACGGCTCGCAGTTCAGCGTGCCGAAGCTGCTGCGCGACATGGCTGCCAAGGGCCAGAGCTTCTACGGTGCCAAGTCGAAGGCGGCCTGAGTAGCGGCCGACGGAGCGCGACGTGATCTTGGTCCTTGAGGACGACGGTTGCGTTCGCGCCTACGAATCGGTGGAGGACGTGGTCCAATCGTGCGAGGCCCTCGACGCCGAGGAGGTGCTTCGGGCGGTTTTCGACGAGAACGGCCAGCCGTACCGGATCGAGTGGATCGAGCCGAACTACTATGGCGGTTCGTTCCTGGGCATTCGATGGGTGGGCAATGGCGCGTACACCCTCGTGCCTTCTGGCCCACCGGACGTGGACGCGCTCCTTGCGCTGGTCCGCGGAGACCGACCGCTGTACGCGGGCAAGAAGGGCGTGAATGTCGACGACCTGCTCGCGCCACTAGGCAAGCTGCGCCCGGACGTTTGACGGCCTCCCCGGGCTACCGGCGGCGGTATCTTGGGCGGTCATTCGACCGCCTCGTTTCGCTTTGAGACCGAACGTCTATGTCGGCGAAACGAGCTCAATATCGCCGTTGGTGATCAGCTCTGCAGCAAGCGAGAGCGACTCCCTGATATCGGCATCTGTAAGTCCCGAGTGCGCCGCGAGCAGCTCGCTAATCGACGTGCCTGCGCTGAGCTCTCGCAAGATGTGTTCGACGGTGATCCTCGTGCCCTTGATGCACGGCTTGCCGACCATCACGGTGGGGTCGACGGTGATGCGCTCGTACCTCATGAAATCAGTATAGCCCGGCTGACGTCGTCAGGCGCGGCGCTGGCCGGGAGGCGATATTCGCGCTATTGTTGAACGGATACCGAATCGTCCCGCAGGCCATTGATTTCCAATGATTCCAACCGCCCTCAAGAGTCTCTATTACGGCGCGATGCAGGGCCCGATGTGGGTCAATGGGCGGCTGTACAAGGCGTTGCGGCAGCCCAGGGACGGCACGCTCAACGTCCATCTCGGCTGCGGCAAGGAGCGCTACATCCCGGGCTGGCTGAACGTCGATGCCAACTTCGTGTCGGCCAAGATCGATCTGTGGATCAACTTCCTCGACAAGCTGCCGTTTCGCGACAACTCGGTCGACCGGTTCTACTCGTTCCATGTCGTCGAGCACCTGCCGGAGCATCACCTCGCGACGCATTTCGCCGACATGTTCCGTTGCCTGAAGCCAGGTGGCGGCATCCGCATCGGTGGCCCGCACATCGAGAACGCCGCGCGGAAGTTTGTCGAAGGCGACTCGGCGTGGTTCTCGGACTTCCCGATCAACCGCAAGAGTGTCGGCGGCCGCTTCGCCAATTTCGTCTTCTGCTCGGGCGAGCACCTGACGGCGCTGTCGCCGTCGTTCCTGCGCGAACTGGCCGAGGATGCCGGCTTCGTCGATTTCCGCACCTGCCTGCCGATCCGCGAGAGTACGGTGGTCGGGCAGGAGATCCTCTCCACCGAGTACGAGGACGATTTCGAGTGCCCGCACACGGTCGTGATCGAGGCGCGCAAGCCGCAGGCGTGATCGAGGCCTATCTCGCGACGCTGGCGCCGCTGCGCCACGAACGCGGCGAAGCGCTCGATGCGCTGATCCGCAAGGTC
>CAYNOF010000675.1:0-1998 GCA_964398335.1 uncultured Rhizobiaceae bacterium | reverse complement strand
GTCGACGACATCGGGCGCGCGGCTCGACGCCATCGCCATCGGCAGCCCGCATCTCTCGCTCGACGAGGTGCGACGCCTCCTCGCGCTGCTGAACGGCCGCAAGAGTCGCCTGCCCTTCTATGCCTGCACCGGCCGCCATACGCTGTCGGCGCTGGAGCGCGAGGGTCTGCTCGGCGCCCTTTCCGACGCCAACATCACGCTCGTCGCCGACACCTGCGTCGTCGTCGCGCCGATCCTGCCCGACATCGCAGGCGCGACCCTGCTCACCAACTCCGGCAAGTTCGCGCACTACACGCGGCCCAACACCGGCTACGACGTGGTGTTCGGCTCGCTGAGCGACGTCGCGGAATCCGCCGCCGCCGGCCGCTTGGTGCGCGACCAGTCGCTATGGTCGTAGCCCGCATCATCCTGCCCGGCACCGCGACGGGCCGCGCGCTGAAGGTCGAGGCGCTGAGCTTCTGGGGCGGGGTCGATCCCGACAGCGGCACGCTCACCGATCCATCGATCGCCCATCACGGCGAGCGCATCGCCGGCCGCGTGCTGTTCGTCGCCGAGCCGCGCGGCTCGTCGTCCTCGAGCGCGGTCATGCTCGAGCTGCTGCGCAACGGCCGGGCGCCGGCCGCGATCGTGCTGGGCCGCGTCGATGCCATCCTCGGCCTGGGCATCGTCGTGGCGCGCGAGATGGGCTGGCCCGCGATCCCGCTCTACGAGCTGGGTCAGCGGGAGATGGCAGAGATCGAAGACGGCGCCGAGATCGGCATCGACGCCGATGGCAGGCTCAGTCGCCTTCGAACTTGAACGACAGCTTCACCTTGGCGCGGTAAGCGGCGACCTTGCCCTTGTCGATCGCCATGTCGAGCTCGACGACCTCGGCGACGCGCAAATCGCGCAACGTCTTGCTGGCGCGACTGACGGCGGCGCTTGCCGCCTTCTCCCACGACTCGCTGCTGGTGCCGATGACCTCGATCACCTTGTAGACGCTGTCCGCCATGGTTCCCTCCTTCGCTGGCCAACGCGGTGCTCAACGCGACGCGCAAGCGATGAAGAAGCGGGACGGGAGCGGCGGCGCTCCCGCCTGACCTAGTGCCGCCAGCCCGGATCGGTCTTGTCGATCTTGCGGATCAGGGCGGCGAATTCGAGATCGCCGATGCCGTTGGCGCTCTCGCGCTCGGAGAACGAATCCATGTCGGCGCCCGACTTGGCCGCGAGATTGTCGCCCATGACGTTGAGCGCACCGGCGGCGGCCGCGTCGATCTGGATCTGGCAGGCGCGCTCCAGGCGATAGAGGCGCAGGAAGGCCTCGGGCACCGAGCGGCCGGTGACCAGCAGGCCGTGGTTGCGCAGCATCATCGCCTGGTTGTCGCCGAGATTTTTGAGTAGCCGTCCCCGTTCGTCGAGATCGAGGCTAGGGCCTTCGTAGTCGTGGTTCGACAGCTTGCCGTGGAAGGCGGTAGCCACCATCGAGATCGGCAACAGCCCGTCCTTCAGCGCGCAGACCGCCATGCCGGCGCGGGTGTGGGTGTGCATCACCACGCGATGGCGCGAGGCATGCGCCATGTGGATCGCCGAATGGATCACGAAGCCGGCGCGATTGATGCCGTAGTCGAAATCGGGCTTCCACAGGATGTTCCCGTCGAGATCGACCTTGACCAGGCTCGACGCCGTGATCTCCTCGTAGAGATAGCCATAGGGATTGATGAGGAAATGATCGGGCTCGCCCGGCACGCGAACCGAGATATGGTTCGCGATCATGTCGCTCATCTCCCACAGATGGACGAGCCTGTAACAGGCGGCGAGATCGACGCGCGCCTCCCATTCGGCCTCGCCGATTTTTCCCTTCAGGGACGAGATGCGGGTGTCGAAATTCTTTCCGCGCAGGCTCATGTCATCTATTCCGCGAGGGCTTCGGCGGCTTTCGGTTTCACACTCATGCCGTCCACCTCCTACGAAAGCGGCCGCCCGCCTGAATGGCACGGGCGGCGGAACCGCTCGCGGAAG
>CAYNOF010000674.1:0-5690 GCA_964398335.1 uncultured Rhizobiaceae bacterium | reverse complement strand
CGCCCCAGCCGTGCTCGATCGGCTGGTTGGCAAGCGCGGGATAGAGACGGCCCAGCGTCTCGCGTTGCAGGCTGAAATCGTCCAGCCCCTTCGGTGCCGAGGCCTTGCCCTTGCCGCCGATGACCAGCCGGCCGTGCCCGTCGACTCGGAAATAACGCAGCACGCGGCGCGTATCGGACACCGGCTGGCCCTGCGGAATGACGCTGGCGCGGGCGTTGTCGCCCAGCGGTGTGGTCGCGATCTGGAAGCTCCAGACGGGCAGGGTGGCCTCGCGCAGGTGCGGCCAGACATCGCCGGTGAGCGCATTGGTCGCCATCAGCAGGCGGGGTGCGCTCACCGATCCGTTCGGCGTGGTGACGCGCCAGCCGGCGCCGTCGCGCGCGATCGCCGTGGCCGGGCTGTTGCCGTGGACCTGCACGCCAAGCGTCTGGGCCGCGCGCGCCAGCTCGCGCGCCAGCGACAACGGCTGCACCACACCGCCGCCCTCGTGGATCCAGCCGCCGATATAGGCGTCGCTGCCGACGAGCGCGCGAAACTCACCGCGGTCGAGCATGCGCGCCGGCGCGCCGGCCTTCTGCAGGCCCTCGACGCGCCTGCGCGATTCGCCCATCGCCGTCTCGCTGTCCGCGGCCTGAATCCAGCCGGTGCGCACCGGCTCGCAATCCAGCCCCAGCCGCTCGATCAGCGCGAAGGCGGTCTCTGCGGTTTTTGCGCCCCAGCGATGCAGTCGCTCGCCGCGCTCGCGACCATAGGCCTCGACCAGCTCGTCCGGCAGATGTCGCACGCCGGGAATCACCTGGCCGCCATTGCGTCCCGAAGCGCCCCAGCCCGGCTCCACTGCCTCCAGAACGCGCACGCTGCGGCCACGCTCGGCGAGGCTGATCGCGGTGGAAAGCCCGCTGAATCCGCCGCCGATGATCACGACATCGGCTTCGGCCGCTTCGCCCAGCGGCGGCGTCGCTGGCGCGGGCCTTGCAGTGGCGCCCCACAGCGAGGCCGACAGCGGCGGATGCGCGTCGGTGCCGCCTGTGGCTGGAGCAGCAGTGTGTAACATTGCGATAAAATGCACTTTCCAACCTGACATGGAAAGGGCAATGTCGGCGGAGCCGTGTGAAGAAGGAGTGACGGGAATGGTCGAGCCCTGTCCATTGATCGAACTGTCGGGCGCGCCGTACGAGCGCGGCCGGGACTATGGCCGCAAGGCGCAGGCGCGTATCACCAAGGGCATCGCGCACTACGCGGGACAGCTGAAATCGCTGTCGATCGGGCTGGCCGAGATCAAGGGACTGGTCAATGACTACTTGCCGGTGATCGAGGGCTTCGATCCCGGTTTCGTCGTCGAGATGCGCGGCATCGCCGAGGGCGCCAACGTCTCGTTCGAGGAGATCGCGCTGCTCAACGCGCGCACCGAGATCCTGAAGATGGGACAGCGCCCCGATCTGCGGGCGCGGCTGGCGGCCTCGCTGGCGAAGGAGGAGCCCGATGGCTGCACCGGCGTCGTGGCGCTGCCGGGCGCGACGCGCGAGGGCAAGCTGATCCACGCGCAGAACTGGGACTGGAAGGCGGAATGCGCCGAGACCGCCGTGGTGCTGCGCATCCGTCGCGACGACGGCCCCGACGTGCTGACCTTCGTCGAGGCCGGCGGACTGGCGCGCAGCGGCATGAACTCGGCCGGCATCTGCGTCACCGCGAACTACCTCGAATCGGATCGCGACTACAGCCGGGTCGGCGTGCCGCTGGCGCTGATCCGGCGCAAGATCCTCGACAGCGAGCATGTCGCGCTGGCGATGCGCTCGGTCTATGCGACGCCGAAATCGGCCTCCAACAACATGATCGTCAGCCACAAGGAAGGCGTGGCGATCGACTTCGAGTGCGCGCCGGACGAGTCCTTCCAGGTCCATCCCGAACGCGGCCTGATCGTGCACGCCAACCACTGGCAGAGCCCGGTGGCGCTGTCGAAGCTCAAGGACACCGGCATCGCCAACACGCCGGACAGCCTCTATCGCGACATCCGCGTGCGCGAGCTGCTGACGCCGCACATCGGCAGCATCACGACGGACAGCGTCAAGACGGCGCTGTTCGACGATTTCGCCACGCCGTGGTCGGTGTGCCGTCCGCCGCGGCCGGGCCTCGCCAACAACAACCTCAGCGCCACCGTGGCGATGATCGTGATGGAGCCGGCCAGCGGCACCATGGATGTCGCGATGCTGCCGGCGCTCAATCGCACCTTCCAGCGCTTCACCCTCGACGCCGCGGCCAAGCTGCGCGCGGCCTAGGAGCAAACGATGCGTATCCTTCTCGCGGCGGCGCTGGCGCTGTCGTTCGCCGGTATTGCCGAAGCCCAGACCCTGCGGGTGCGGCTGAACTCGGACATCCGCTCGACCGACCCGGCCAGCAGCCTGCGCGACGAGAACACCGACACCGTCGTGCAGCACATGGTCGAGGGCCTGGTGGCGTTCCGCGAGAACGCCGCGGTCGGCATGCTGCTGGCCGAGAAGGTCGACATTTCGGAGGACGGCAAGACCTACACCTTCACCCTGCGCGAGGGCGTGCGCTTCCACAACGGCGCGACGGTCACCAGCGAGGACGTGCTGTGGTCGTGGAAGCGCTACCTCGCCGAGGACAGCAAGTGGCGCTGCAAGCCGGAGCTGACCGGCGGCGTCGCCAAGATCACCGACATCTCGGCCAAGGACGCGCGTACGGTGGTCTTCACCATCGACCGGCCCTCGGCGCTGTTCCTGGTCACCATGGCGCGGCCCGACTGCGGCGGTTCGGCCATCATCCATCGCGACTCGGTCGATGCCGACGGCAAGTGGAAGGCGCCGGTCGGCACCGGTCCGTACCGCTTCGGCGAGTGGAAGCGCGACCAGTACGTCGAGCTGGTGCGCTTCGACGGCTACAGCAAGCGCGAGGGGCCGCGCGACGGCTTCACCGGCGGCAAGGTGGCGATGGTCGAGCGCATCCGCTTCAATATCATCCCCGATCCGTCGGCGGGACGTGCCGCGCTGCTCAGCGGCTCGCTCGATTTCACCAGCATCTCGACCAACGAGTACGACGAGGTGAAGGGCCGCAAGGAGATCAAGGTCAGCGTCGGCCCGACCATGGCCTTCGCCGCGATCCTGCTGCAGGTCAAGGATCCGCTGCTCAAGGACGTGCGCATCCGTCGCGCGCTGGCGCTGTCGATCGACACGGCGGAGATCGCCAACGCCGTGAATTTCGGCCTGGCCAAAGGCAACAACTCGCCGGTGCCGCCGAGCAGCCCGTGGTACAGCAAGACGCTGGCTACCGGCTTCAAGCGCGACGTGGCGCAGGCCAGGAAGCTGCTGGCCGAGGCGGGCTACAAGGGCGAGACGATCAAGCTGATCGCCAACAAGCGCTACAGCTACATGTTCGACGCCGCCGTGCTGGTGCAGGCGATGGCCTCGGAGGCCGGCCTGAAGATCGAGGTCGAGGTGCAGGACTGGGCCAGCCAGCTCGACCGCTACACGCGCGGCGACTACCAGGCGCAGTCGTTCGGCTACTCCGCGCGGCTCGACCCGGCGCTGAGCTACGAGGTGTTCAGCGGCCCCAAGGCGACCCAGCCGCGCAAGGTCTGGGACGATCCCAAGGTCGAGGCGCTGGTGCGCGAATCGATGCGCACCGGCGACGCCGCGCGGCGGCAGGCGATCTTCGACGAGCTGCACAGGAAGCTGCTGGAGGACGTGCCGCTGATCGCGCTGTTCAACCCGGTCGAGATCGGCGCGGTGCGCGCCAATGTCGAGGGCTACGCCGGCTGGCCGGCAGGCTTCGCGCGCTTCTGGGGCGTGTCGCTGAAATAGGCTGAAGGCGACGGATAGCGATCATGCTGGGTTATCTCGTCCGTCGCCTCGCGATGACGATCCCGACCTTGCTGCTGGTGTCGGCGGCGGTGTTCACCCTGGTGCGGCTGATCCCCGGCGATCCGGTGCAGCTCATGCTGGGCGACGCCGCCGACCAGGCGCAGGTCACGGCGATGCGCCGCGAATTGGGGCTGGAGGAGCCGCTGCCGGTGCAGTTCGTGCTGTGGCTCGGCAAGGTGCTGACCGGCGATTTCGGCAAGTCGATCAGCAACGGGCTTTCGGTGCTGCCGCTGATGATGGAGCGCTTCCAGGTCAGTGCCACGATCGTGCTGACGGCGGTGCTGTTCGCCACCGTGATCGCCGTGCCGCTGGGCCTGATCGCGGCGTGGCGCCAGAACAAGCCGCTCGATCTCGCCATCGTCGCCGGCGCCACAATGCTGCTGTCGATCCCCAGCTTCTGGCTCGGCCTGCTGCTGCTGCTGCTGTTCGGGCTGAAGCTGGGCTGGCTGCCGGTGGTGGGTTACGTGCCGTTCCGCGAGGATTTCGGCAAGGCGCTGCTCTACATCGTGCTGCCGATCGTGACGCTGACCATGATCGAGATCGGCGTGCTGATCCGCATGGCCCGCGCCAGCGCCATCGAAGTGCTGCGCCTGGAATACGTCACCCACGCGCGCGCCAAGGGCCTGAGCGAGGCCCGCGTGCTGGCGCGTCACGTGCTGCCCAATGCCTTCGCGCCGACCTGGACCTTGATCGGCCTGGTGCTGGGCCACCTGCTGGGCGGCATCGCCGTGCTCGAGACGGTGTTCACCCTGCCCGGGCTGGGCCGGCTGCTGGTCGATTCGATCTTCGCGCGCGACTACCCGGTGGTGCAGGGCTGCCTGCTGTTCACCGCGCTGATCTACGTGCTGGTCAATCTCGTGGTCGATCTCTGCTATCCGCTGTTCGACCCGCGCGTCTCGGCGGAGTGAGCCGCGTGCGCGTGAGGCTGAACGCCCTGGTCGGCGGCCTGATCATCGGCGCGGTGGGGATCACCGCCGTGGTGGCGCAACTGTGGACGCCCTTCAACCCGCTGGCCGTCAACCTGCGCCAGCGCCTGAAGCCGCCGTCGGATGTCTACTGGCTGGGTACCGACGAGTTCGGCCGCGACGTGGTGAGCCGCCTGATGGCCGGCGCCGGCACCAGCGTGATCGTGGCGCTGGTCACCGTGCTGTTCGCGGTCTCGCTGGGCGCGATCCTTGGCGTGGTTGCGGGCTACACACGGGGGTGGACCGACAGGGTCCTGATGGCGATCAACGATGCGCTGCTGGCGTTTCCCGGCATCCTGCTGGCGCTGGGCATCATGGTCGTGGTCGGCGCCAACAAATGGGGCATCGTGCTGGCGCTGGGTCTTGCCTATGCGCCGTCGGTCGTGCGCGTGGTGCGCGGCACGGTGCTGTCGATCCGCGAGCGCGAATACGTCGAAGCCTCGCGCATGATCGGCAATGCCGAGTTCATCTCGATGTTCCGCCACGTGCTGCCCAACTGCATCGCGCCGGTCGCGGTGCTGTCGACCAGCATGTTCGGCTGGGTGCTGCTGTCGGAAAGCGCGCTCAGCTTCCTGGGGCTCGGCGTGCCACCGCCGGCGCCGACCTGGGGCAACATGCTGGCCGCCAGCCGGCCCTACATGGAAACCGCGACCTGGCTGGGCATCGCGCCCGGCCTGTGCATCGCCGCGACCTTGCTGGGCATCAACCTGCTGGGCGACAGCCTGCGTGATCGGCTCGATCCGCGGATGGCGCAAGCATGAGTCGCCTGCTGTCCATCGAGAACCTCCGGCTGCTGGCGCCCCGAACCGGCGCGATGGTGGTCGACGACGTGTCCTTCGCCATCGAC
>CAYNOF010000673.1:0-12853 GCA_964398335.1 uncultured Rhizobiaceae bacterium | reverse complement strand
TCATCAAGGGCGTGATGCGCTGCCGCCAGCAGCTCGTCGGCTTCGAGGAAGACATCGACGACGAAGGCCGCAAGTACTGCCGCATCAAGGTCAAGCGCACCATCGTGCCGACCGCGCCGGTGGCCTTCAAAGCCTTCCAGGGCTGGCGCTACATGGAGGACGAGCGCGCGCCACCCGATCTCTCGCGCGGCGACACCGCCGACATGCCGGCCGACATGGCCGCCGAGCTGAAACGGCTCGGGCTGCTGTGAGGCGCGGCGAGGCACTGGCGTTCCTGACGGCCATGCTGCTGGCCGGCCTCGCCGGCGGCCTGTATTTCCGCCCGCCGTTCGACGACGAGATCCACACCCTGCTGGCGATCGACGAGCTCGGCATCTGGCGGGTGATCGCCACCGGCTTCGACGGCGGCGACATCCATCCGCCGTTATCCACAGCGCTGTTCGCCGTCCTGTCATCGCTCGGCTTGGGCCCCGCGGCATTGCGCGTCGTCGCCATGCTCCTCTCGGCGCTGGCGTTCGTTGCCGCGCTCGACGTGGTGCTACGCCGGATCCAGCAGCGCCGCTGGCTCGTGATCGCGCTGTTCGCTGCCTGTCCGCTGCTGTTCGGCGTCGGCGACAGCCTGCGCTGGTATCCGCTGTTCACGTTGCTGACGGCGCTGTTCCTGCGCCGCGTCCTGCTCGACGACCGGCCGTCGATCGCCGCCGCCATCCTGCTGGGCCTGGCCGGCATGACCAGCTTTCTCGCGGTCGTTCCTGCGCTGGCCTGCGGCCTGCACCGCTACGGCTGGCAGCGCCGCTTCGAGCGCCGGCAGGACGTGCCGTTCCTCGCCGTCACCGCCGTCCTCGCACTGCCGAGCCTGTGGGCGCTGCTGCGCGTCGCCGACGGTATCGGTGCCGTGCGCGATGCCGGGCCGGTCGCGGCGGCGCTGTCACTGGCCTACGGCTATTTCGCCGGCGGCCGGCTGGGCCCGTCGTTCGCCGCCGCCGTCGCGCCGCTGGCGCTGGCGGCGTTGGTCGCGGCTGTCCTGACGGTCCGCTTCTGGCGCACGGCGTCGTCGCTGGAACACGCGGCCGTGCCGCTGATCGGCCTGGCGGCCATCGTCCTGTCGCTGATCGGCAATGCCCAGCCGCGCAGCCTGCTGTTCGTCGCGCCCTGGCTTTGCGCCGTGCTGGCGCTGTCGGCGGACCGTTTCGGCCGGCTGGCGCCGATCTTCAGGGCTTTTCTGCTGCTGGCCGCCGCGGTGCCGACGATCCTCGTCCTCGTCACGCTCCGGGGCACCGCGCATCCGTTCAAGCGGAACCTCGCCATTCCGTATGAAGAGGCGATCGACTGGACCCTGGCCCAGGTCCCGTCGGGCGCCATGGCCTATGTCTCCGAGCCGGTGATCGAGTACGGCCTGCGCCAGCGCGGCGTCTGCGTGGTCGGGCGTGCCCGGGTCGACGAGGGCTGCGAGCTGACCGGCCGGCCCGTGGTGATCGTGCGCGACCAGACCTTCGGGCGTGTCGACTACCTGGTCGAGGGGGCGGCGCGCTCGACGGCGGGCCGGAAGCTGGCGGCCCGGCGCGATTTCGGCGTCGACCGCGACGCGGGGCTGAAGAACCGGCTGACCGGGTCGGCCCTGACCGAGTGGATCGTGCGCATCGAGATCTGGCGTCATTGACCCGTCATCGCGAGGGCGTTTTACTTGGGACGGGTGCAAGCTACGGAAGGGGTGTCCAATGGGGATGGTTGAACGCAGGGCGGTGGCGGAGTTCCAGGAGCGGTACTATCCGGCGCTGCTGAAGAAGATCCATGCGGCGGCCGGCTATCCTGTGCCGGTCGAGGTCAAGTGGGACACGCTGGCGCTCGACAAGGAGGCCGACAAGTACAACACGCACTGGCCGGACATGTATTTCGAGCCGCTGGTCGCCGGGCTGGGCCGCATCAACAAGGACGACATGGGCCGCGCCGCGATCAAGGAAGCCATCAAGAAGATCGTCATCAAGAACGAGGCCAACAACAAGAATCCGGACCGCTGGGCGGTGCTGAAGGACGGCGTGCTGACGCTCGACCACCTGCCGACGACCAACGTGCAGGACCGCGTGCTGCGCGGCGACAAGCTCGGCACCATGCTGGAGCAGAAGCTCTAGGCGATGGCAGACCTCCGCTTCGGCTTCCAGGCCGCGCCCGCCAGCGACGTCCACAAGTCGGACCAGGCCCTCTATCGCGAGGTGATGGACGACTGCGCGCTGGGCCACAGGCTCGGCTACGACGCGGCCTGGCTGCTGGAGCACCACTTCAGCGACTACTACCCGACGCCCAGCCCGCTGCTGTTCATGGCGCATATCGCGGCGGCGTTGCCCGATCTGTCGCTCGGCACCTCGGTCCTCGTGCTGCCCTGGTACCACCCGGTGCGGCTGGCCGAGGAGATCGCCATGCTCAACAGCATGACGAACGGCACGCTGCACCTCGGTATCGGCCGCGGCACGGCGAAGATGGAGTACGACGCCTACAACGTCGACATGAACGAGGCGCGCGCGCGTTTTGCGGAATGCTATCGCATTCTCGAGAAGGGCCTGTCAGGCGAGACCTTCACCCATGACGGCCGCTTCTGGAAGATCGACAAGCCGATCCGCCTGCGGCCCGAGCGGGTCGACAAGAAGATCCACTTCTATGGCGCGATCGGCAGCCCGGCCAGCGCCGAGGTGATGGGCGAGCTCGGCGTCGCGCCGATCTGCCTCGCGACCTTCCCCGACAAGCTGCTGACCCGCATCCTCGAGCGCTGGCGGGCGAAGGCCGGGGCCAAGGCCGGCGACGCCATCCTGCCGATCTCGGTGAAGATGTTCATCGCCGACACCGACGAGGAGGCGCGGCAGCTCGGCCGGCAGTTCTACCCGCCGTACTTCGAGCTGCAGTGCAATCACTACGAGTCCGACGCCAACCCCTGGGCCGACATCCCGGAGTACCAGGATTTCAGCCGCATGTTCGCCAATCTGCGCAAGCTGACCGACCCGAACGAGCTGGGACCGTTCCTCGATTCGAACCTCGTCGGCAGCGTCGAGACCATCTGCGGGCGCATCGATCAGCTGGCGGCTTTGGGCTTCAACTACTTCATGGTGTCCTGCGCCACCCCGGGCACGCCGATCGCGCTGCGCCAGAAGATGATGACGCGCTTCGCCGAGGAGGTCTGCCCGCGCTACTCCAGCGCCATGCGCAGGAAGCGCGCGGCCTGATACCGGACGGCTACGTCGCGCGCGCGGCACGATCTCCGGCTCGACAATGCCCTTCAGAGGCCTGCCTTCTTCTCCGCATCCATGCGCTTGAGCTCGCGGCGCAGGATCTTGCCGGTGGTGGTCAGCGGCAGGGTGTCGAGGAACTCGACCTCGCGCGGATATTCGTGCGCCGCCAGCCGCGTCTTGACGTAGTCGGCGATGTCGCGTTTGAGCGCCTCGTCGCCGGTCACGCCGGGACGCAGCTGCACGAATGCCTTGACGATCTCGGTGCGCACCGGGTCCGGGATGCCGACGACGCCGGCCATCGCCACCGCCGGATGCTTGATCAGGCATTCCTCGATCTCGCCCGGGCCGATGCGATAGCCGCCCGAGGTGATGACGTCGTCGTCGCGGCTCTTGAAGAAGACGTAGCCCTGCTCGTCCATGCGCCCGAGATCGCCGGTCAGCAGCCAGTCGCCGGCGTATTTCTTCGCCGTGCCCTCGGGATTGCGCCAGTACTCGAGCATCACCACGGGATCGTGCCGCCAGCCGGCGATCTGGCCTTCCTCGCCGAACGGCAGCACCTTGCCCCGGCTGTCGACGATCGCGACCTTGCGACCGATGGCGGCGCGGCCGCACGAGCCGGGCTTGACCGGGAACCAGTTGGGCGAGTTCAGCAGCATCAGATTCATCTCGGTCTGGCCGTAGCCTTCGGAGATGGTCGAGCCGAAGACGTCGCGGCCCCATTGCAGCAGCTCCTCGCCCATCGCCTCGCCGCCGGTATAGACGCAGCGCACGTCGTAGCCCCAGCGCTCGCGGGGCTGCTCGACCTGGCGCATCATCTTCAGCGCCGTGGGCGGGATGAAGGCGACGCCGACGCGGTGCTTGTCGAGCATGTGGAAGGCGCGCTCGGGATCGAACTTGGCGAAGCGATGCGCCAGGACCGGCGTGCCGTAGTACCAGGCCGGGAACAGCGCGTCGTACAGCCCGGCGATCCAGGCCCATTCGGCCGGCGTCCACATCACCTCGTTGCCGCGCGGCCAGAAATCGGCCCACTGGTTCACCGCCGTGATCACGCCCAGCATCATGCGATGCGCATGCAGCGCGCCCTTGGGCTGGCCCGTCGTGCCCGAGGTGTAGACCAGCAGCGCGGGATCCTCGGCATCGGTGTCGACGACGGGGAAGGAGTCCGACGCCGCGCCGACCAGCGTGTCGTAGTCGAGGAAGTCGGCGGCGTGCTTGCCCGCGCCGATGACGATGATGGTCTTCAGGTCGGGCAGCCGCTCGCGCACCGCCAGCACCTTGGGCAGCTGCGTCATGTCGGTGAGCAGCGCGCAGGCGCCGGCATCGGCGGTGCGGAACTCGACGGCCTCCTCGCCGAACAGGGTGAACAGCGGCAGCGCGATCGCGCCCATGCGGTAGCAGGCGAGGTGGCCGATGGCGAGCTCGGCGCTCTGCGACAGGAACACCGCGACACGGTCACCTTTGGCGACGCCGCGCGCCTTCAGCGCATGGGCCAGCCGCGCGCTGGCACGCGCCAGCTCGCCGAAGGTCCAGTTGCGCACCGAGCCGTCGGCGTTCTCGACGACCATGCCCAGCGCGGCGGCGGGATGGCGATCGCACACCGCGCGCGCGATATTGAAGCGCGCCGGCTTCGGCCAGCGGAAATCGGCCTGCGCCTGCTCATAGCTGCGGCCCGGCGGGATCATCACGACACGACGTCCATCTGCTGCGTTTCCTGTTGCCACAAACCTCTGACGACGCGGCTAGGGCGCGTCTGCTGTCCCATCGAGGCGTTTGCGCATCCACACCGCTTCGCCGACGTTGGGAATCGCAATGCGCTCGTAGATGGCATAGCCCAGCTTTTCATAGAGCACGATGTTCTCGGTGAAGCGGGCATTGGTGTAGAGCCGCATCTCCTTCACCCCGAAATCCGCGGCCACCCGCTCGGCGACAGCCATCATCTGCGTCCCGAGGCCGCGTCCCTGCGCCGTGGGTGCCACGGCCACGTTCTCGACCAGGACGTGGTCGGCCGCGGGAATCAGCTCGATCGCGGCGTCGAGCCGGCCGGATGCCTCGACCACGAGCACCAGGTGATCGCGCACGGCCTTGTCGTAGTCGGCAGTCATCGGCTTGGGCTCGCGACCGATCAGCGGCACCCATTTGGCATAGGCCGCGCGCACCAGGAGGCGCACGGCTTCGGCATCGCCGGGAAGCGCGCGGCGTGCGGCCGGCGCAGGGGAATACCGGGATGATGGTCCTGATGACAAAGCGATTGTCCTCTCGCGGACGGGGTGCTTTCTCGGTCGCCCCGCCGCCTATATGATGAGCGACTTTAGTGCGGAGCGTCTATATCCATGGCCCCTGATGGAAGCGCCCGGCCGGCCAAGATCGCCGAGGCCAAGCAGAAGCCAGTCCTGGTGAATTCCGTCTGTCCGCACGACTGCACCAGCACCTGTGCGCTGGAGGTCGAGCGGCTGGACGCGCACACCATCGGCCGCGTGCACGGCTCGCGCCGCAACACCTATACCGCCGGCGTGATCTGCGAGAAGGTCGCGCGCTACGCCCAGCGCGTGCACCATCCCGATCGTCTGCAGTATCCGATGAAGCGGGTGGGGCCCAAGGGCAGCGGCCAGTTCAAGCGCATCTCCTGGGACGAGGCGCTCGACACCGTCGCTGAGCAGTTCATCGCCAAGGCGGCACAGCACGGCAGCGAGACGGTGTGGCCGTATTACTACGCCGGCACCATGGGCCTGGTGCAGCGCGACGGCATCAACCGCCTGCGCCACGTGATGAAGTACTCGCGCTGGTTCTCGACCATCTGCGTGACGCTCGCCGATACCGGCTGGGTCGCCGGCACCGGCTTCAAGCGCGGCGTCGACATGCGCGAGGTCGACGAGCATTCCGACCTGGTGGTGATCTGGGGCGGCAACCCGGTGAACACCCAGGTCAACGTCATGCACCACGCCATGACGGCGAAGAAGCGCGGCGCCAGGCTGGTCGTGGTCGATCCCTACCGCACCGGCACGGCGGCGAAGGCCGACATGCACCTCGCGGTGCGGCCGGGCACCGACGGCGCGCTCGCGGTCGGCGTGATGCATGTGCGGTTCAAGGAAGGCCTCGCCGACTGGGACTACATGCGCAAGTACGCCGATTGTCCCGACGATCTGGCGCAGCACGTCGCGACGCGCACGCCTGAGTGGGCGGAGTCGATCACGGGCATCCCGGCATCGCAGATCGTCGAGTTCGCGCGCCTCTACGGCTCGACCAAGAAGAGCTACATCCGCTGCCATCACGGCTTCAGCCGCTCGCGCAACGGCGCGGCAAACATGCATGCGGTGACCTGCCTGCCGACCATCACCGGTGCATGGTCGCAGTTGGGTGGTGGCGCGCTTTACGGCCACACCAGCATGTACCCGATCAATCGTACCTTGATCGAGGGCAACGACCACATCGACACCTCGCTGCGCGAGCTCGACCAGTCGAGGCTGGGCCCGATCCTCACCAACGATCCCGAAGCGCTCAACGGCGGTCCGCCGGTGACGGCGATGCTGATCCAGAACACCAACCCGGCGATGGTCTGTCCCGAGCTGCATCTCGTGCACAAGGGCCTGTCGCGCGAGGACCTGTTCCTCTGCGTGCACGAGCAGTTCCCGACCGAGACGGCGGCCTTCGCCGACATCGTGCTGCCGGCGACGACGTTCCTCGAGCACGACGATTTCTACACCGCCTCGGGCCACACCTATTTCCAGGTGACCAGGAAGGTCATCGAGCCGTACGCCGAGAGCCGCGAGAACCACTCCGTGATCTGCGAGCTGGCCAGGCGCCTGGGCGCCGAGCATCGCGGCTTCGACATGACGGCGTGGGAGATCATGGACGAGACCCTGAAGGTCTCGGGCATGTGGGACGCCGAGACCAACTTCCAGAAGGGCGGCCAGGATTTCGTCAAGCCGTTCGAGACCGGCCACTTCCTCGACGGCTTCGAGAACCCGGACCGCAAGTTCCACTTCCGCCCCAACTGGAAGAAGTTCGGCGGCCGCTGGCAGGATATGCCGACCTTGCCCGACCACATGGACGTGATCGACAACGCGACACCGGAGAAACCCTTCCGTCTCGTCGCCGCGCCGGCGCGCACGTTCCTGAACTCGACCTTCACCGAGACGCCAGGCTCGCTCAGCCGCGAGAAGCGGCCGACGGCGCTGGTGCATCCCGAGGATTGCGCGGCGCTGGGCGTGACGTCGGGCGACCGCGTGATCCTCGGCAACGAGCGCGGCGAAGTGCTGGTGCATGTCAGGCCGCAGGACGGCCAGCAGCGCGGCGTCGTGGTCGTCGAGGGCATCTGGCCCAACAAGCACTTCGAGCGGAAGATCGGCATCAACGCCATCACCAGCGCCGATCCGGGCTGGCCCAACGGCGGCGCGGTGTTCCACGACACGGCGGTCTGGCTGAAGAAGGCCTGAAGTTTTCCCAAGGCGGGTGTCTCGCATCCGCCTTGAGCTAGGTGTAGGGTTTTGGCGACTGAGCCGGCACAAGACCGGCCATCATCGACGCACAACCCCTCGGGCGCCGACCATGAACCAGATCGCCTTGCGGCCGTTCCGTGCCGCCGCCAATCCCAGCATCGTGCAGGCGCAGGCCAGCACCGCCGAGCCGCGCGCGCACGTCATCGTCTTCGGCAACGAGAAGGGCGGCTCGGGCAAGTCGACCGCCGCCATGCACGTCGCAGTGGCGCTACTGCGCGAGGGCAAGAGCGTCGGTACGATCGACGTCGATGCGCGGCAGGGCACCTTCACGCGCTACTTCGAGAACCGCCGCAGCTACAACGCCACGCGCGCGCCCGACATGCCGATGCCGCGCCACCACGCCGTGCTGCCCAGCACGCTCGGCACCAAGGCGGAGGCCGAGGCCGACGAGAAGGCGCGGCTCGAGACCGCGCTCGAGGACCTGCTGCCGTCGTGCGATTTCGTCGTCGTCGACACGCCGGGCAGCGACACCTTCCTGTCACGCCACGCGCACACCTTCGCCGACACGCTGGTGACGCCGCTCAACGACAGCTTCGTGGATCTCGACCTGCTGGCGCGTGTCGATCCCGAGACCTTCAAGGTCGTGCGGCCCAGCATCTACGCCGAGACCGTTTGGCGGCAGCGCCAGATCCGCGCCATCGCCGGCGGCAAGCCGATCGACTGGCTGGTGATGCGCAACCGCCTGTCGGCGCTGACCGCGCGCAACAAGCGCGACATGAGCGCGGTGCTGCAGAACCTGTCCAAGCGCATCGGCTACCGCCTGGCTGCGGGCCTGAGCGAACGCGTGATCTACCGCGAGCTGTTCCTCAAGGGCCTGACTCTGCTCGACTTGCGCGAGGAGAAGACCGGCATCGCCATGACCATGTCGCACGTCGCGGCACGCCAGGAGGTCCGCGATCTTCTGGTGGCGCTGAAGCTGCCGACGCTGACCATTGAGGAGCCCGCGCCGGCAGCGGTGGAGGAAGAAGAGTAGGCGGCTAGCGCGCCTGCTCGACCGGCGGCCGGGCGCGGAACAGCAGCAGCCAGAAGAACGCGACGACCTGCGCTGCGATCAGCAGGCCGAACGCCCAGGTATAGCCTTCCGGCGAATAGCCGTGCGCGGTGCGCGGCCAGAGGTCGACGACGCGGCCGATGCCCCACTGGGCCAGGAAGATGGTGCTGAACATGATGAAGTTGCCGGTCGTGGTGACACGGCCGGCGAGCTCGGGCGTGAAGGCCTGGGCCATCGGCGGGAAGTAGACGATGGCGTAGGAGCCGCAATAGCCGAACAGCATCCACCACAGCATGACGTTGGCGGGCTGGACGAAGGTGATCACCGTCATCACCGCGCAGAAGGCCACCGTGGCGCCGGTGGCGGTGTGGAAGTCGCCGAAGCCGAAGCGGCGCACCACTCCCGCCACCATGCCCGTGGTGAAGAATCCGACGGTCATCGCCGCCGCCGTCATGAACAGCACGTCGGCGCGGTCGGTGGCATCCATGCCGGCCACGTCGCGCAGCCAGGGGCCGGCCCACAGCGTCTGGATGCCGATATAGGCGCATTGCTGGAAGGTCATCAGCGGCACGATGCGCCAGAAGTAGCCGGTGCGCAGGATGCGGCCGATCACCGAGAATTGCTGCGCCAGCGAGCCCGCGGCGCGGCTGTCAGGCTTCTCCGGCACCACCAGCCAGATCACCACCGCAACCACCAGGGTGATGCCGGCCAGCAGGAAGAACAGGCCGTGCCACGTGGTGTACTGCAGCGCCGCCTGGGTCGGCGCCGTGGCGGTGAGCGAGCCGACGCCGCCGGCCGCCATGTGGATGCCGTTCATCAACGTCCAGCGGTTGGGCGGGAACCACAGCGAGATCGCCTTGATCGCCGCCATCAGCCCGCCGGCGACGCCCAGGCCGATCAGCGCCCGGCCGATCACCAGCTCGCCCATCGAGGCGCCGTTGCCGAACACCGCGGCGCCGACCGCGGCGACCGTCAGCAAGGTGCCGTGCACGCGGCGCGGGCCGTAGCGGTCGAGCGCCACGCCGAGCGGGATCTGCACCGCCGAGAACATGATGAAGTAGGCGCTGGTCAGGAAGCCGAGATCGCCGGCGCTCAGCGTCAGCTCGTCGGCGATCACCGGGCCGACCACCGAGTTCACGGTGCGGTAGAGGTAGGACAGGAAATAGGCGGCGGCGAAGGGCAGGTAGATGCGCAGCACCAACGTGCCGATTCCCGGCGACGCGACCGCGCCGGTGGCAATGGCCATCTCTCGTTCCCTCCGCGTCGGCGCGCGCTTTATTGGGGCGCCGCTCTGGACGGCGGCGCCGGGGCGTCACCATATTGAGGCGACCGGGGAGGGTCAAAGCGCATGGGCGCCGACGACCGCAAATCATCCATGCCGGCGCCGCAAGGCGCGGCCTCGCGCGATGTCGACCAGTTTCTCGAGCAGGCGCGGCGCGTGCCCGCCCCGGCGCCCGACGCGTCGGCGGCGCGCGGCCGGCTGCTGTTCTGCATGGACGCCACCGCCAGCCGCGAGCCGACCTGGGACCAGGCCAGCCGTATCCAGGGCGACATGTTCGTGGCCGCCGGGAAGCTCGGTGGCCTCGCCGTGCGCCTGGCGTTCTATCGCGGCTTCGATGAGTTCAAGGTCTCGAGATGGGCGACCAGCGGCGTCGAGCTGGCGCGCCTGATGGCGCGCGTCGATTGCCTCGCCGGCCAGACACAGATCGCGCGCAGCCTTGCCTTCGCCGCCGAGGAGGCGATGACCAGCCGCCTGCACGCCATGGTGCTGGTCGGCGACGCCTTCGAGGAGGACATCGAGTCGGTCGGCCCCGGCGCCGGCCGGCTCGGCCTGCTGGGCGTGCCGGTCTTCGCCTTCCAGGAGGGACGCGATCCCGCGGCGAGCCGCGCCTTCAAGCAGATCGCCAGGCTCAGCGGCGGCCGGCATTGCGTGTTCGACGCCGCGAGCCCGGATGAATTGCGCCGCCTGCTCGGCGCCGTCGCCGCCTACGCCTCCGGCGGTGCGTCGGCGATGAGCGACTACGCGCGCCTGCACGGCGGCGCGGCGCGGCGACTGCTCGAGCAGCGCGGTTAGCGATGCTGCAACTCGCCGCCGGTCTGGTTCTGCTGATCGTCCTGGTCGGCGTACTGCGCTGGCTCGCCACCGCGAGTCCGGCCAGCCTGGCCACGGCGTTCCGGGGCGCCGTCTACGTTGCCGTGGCGCTGGGCATCACGGGCGTCCTGCTGTTCCTCGTGTTGCGCGTGCCGCAGTTCCTGTTCTCGCTGGTCGCGATCGCGGCGCCGCTGCTGGTGTGGTGGTTCCGTCGCCGTCATGCCAGCGGCAAGCTCGGCGGCGGCTGGTCGACCCCGTCCGGCTCGCAAAGCTCCGGCGTCGAGACCGAGTGGCTGCGCATGAGCCTCGACCACGACAGCGGCGCGATGGATGGCGTGATCCTGCGCGGCCACTGGCTCGGCCGCATGCTCTCGGCGCTGTCCGAGCCGGAGCTGTTCGAGCTGCTTGACGCCTGTGCCGGCGATCCGCCATCGGTGCGCGTGCTCGAGGCCTATCTCGACCGCCGGCTGGATGCCGCGTGGCGCGACCGTCGTCCGCGGCGGGAAGACGAGGAGAAGGAGGAGGCGCCGCGCAGCCACCAGCGGTCCGACGCGATGAGTCGGGCGGAGGCCTGCGCCGTGCTCGGCGTGAAGCCGGATGCCGGCGAGGAGGAGATCAAGGCTGCCTATCGCCGGCTGATGCGCAAGGTCCATCCCGATCAGGGCGGCAGCGACGAGCTGGCATCGCGGGTCAATCGCGCCCGCGCCGTTTTGCTGGGTGAGTAGCCATGCGCAACCGAGGACACTGTGCCGCCTTTCTTCAGCCACGGCCATCGGTTAGGTGCATACATCAGGCAATTATTGATAGCGGACCGTAGACGGGTGCGGTAAGATGTTGATATTGCCTGATAATGAATGTTTCAATGATAGAGAGATCGTCTGATGCCGCGCGTCCGCAAGGCCGTTCTTCCCGTCGCCGGGTTGGGCACCCGCTTCCTGCCCGCGACCAAGGCCATCCCCAAGGAGATGCTGACGATCGTCGATCGTCCGCTGATCCAGTACGCCGTCGAGGAGTGCCTGGCGGCCGGCATCGAGGAATTCGTCTTCGTCACCGGCCGCAGCAAGCACGTGATCGAGGATCATTTCGACCACGCCTATGAGCTCGAGGCGACCCTGGAGGAGCGCGGCAACAAGAGAGCCGAGCTCGAGATGGCGCGCGACGCCACCATCCCCTACGGCAACGCGGTGTTCACCCGTCAGCAGCAGCCGCTCGGTCTCGGGCATGCGATCTGGTGCGCGCGGCATTGGGTGGGCGAGGAGCCCTTCGCCATCCTGCTGCCCGACGAATTGACGCTCAGCACGCCGAGCTGCACCGCCGAGCTGGTGGCCGAG
The DNA here is from genome assembly GCA_964398335.1 of uncultured Rhizobiaceae bacterium. Taxonomy (GTDB): domain Bacteria; phylum Pseudomonadota; class Alphaproteobacteria; order Reyranellales; family Reyranellaceae; genus JAFAZJ01. The sequence goes on along the minus strand of CAYNOF010000673.1, from coordinate 725 downwards.
CATGAGCGCACCGGCGGCAACGTGATCTCGGTGGTCGAGGTGCCGCGCGAGCACACCAACCGCTACGGCATCATCGCGACCGGCCAGGATGACGGCCGCATTACCGAGGTCGTCGGCCTGGTCGAGAAGCCCGAGCCGGCCAAGGCGCCCTCGACCCTGGCGGCGATCGGCCGCTACGTGCTGCTGCCGGAGGTGTTCCGCCATCTCGACAGGCACGAGAAGGGTGCCGGCGGCGAGATCCAGCTCACCGATGCGATGGCGCGCATGATCGGCCACGCGCCGTTCCATGCGCTGCGCTATCACGGCCAGCGCTACGATTGCGGCAACCGGATGGGATTTCTCGAGGCCAATATCGCCGTCGCACTGGCGCGCGAGGACACGGCCAAGGAGGCGCGCGCGATGCTCGCGCGGCTGGCGAAAGGTACCTGAGCGACGTCGGTCGCCGACGGGATTGGGGGCATCATGCGTATCGCGATGATTGGCACGGGCTATGTCGGACTGGTCTCCGGCGCGTGTTTCGCGCAGTTCGGTTTCGACATCGTCTGCGTCGACAAGGACAGGTCCAAGATCGACGCCCTGGAGCGCGGCGAGATTCCGATCTTCGAGCCCGGCCTCGACCGGCTGGTCGCCGACAACCGCGCCGCCGGCCGGCTGACCTTCACCACCGACCTCAAGGCGGCGGTGGCCGACGCCGATGCGGTGTTCATCGCCGTCGGCACGCCCTC
>CAYNOF010000672.1:0-2160 GCA_964398335.1 uncultured Rhizobiaceae bacterium | reverse complement strand
ACGGCCCGTTGCGCGTCACCAACCCCGAGCCGCGCGAGCCGATCTTCCAGGCGCTGATCAAGGCTGCCGGCGAAGTCGGCATCGCCCACAACCCCGACTACAACGGCGCGACGCAGGACGGCATCGTGATGAGCCAGGCGTCGATCTCGCACGGCTGGCGCATGAGCACGGCGCGCTGCTACCTCGACCCGATCCGCGGCCGCGCGAACCTGCGCATCGAGACCGACGCGCTGGCCGAATCGCTGCTGTTCGACGGCACGCGCTGCACCGGCGTGCGCTACACGGTCGGCAGCGAGACGCGCGAGGCGAAGGCCGCGCGCGAGGTCGTGATCTGCGGCGGCACGATCAACTCGCCGCAGCTCCTCGAACTCAGCGGCATCGGCCAGCCCGAGCGGCTGAAGGCGCTCGGCATCGAGGTGCGCGCCGCGCTGCAAGGCGTCGGCGAGAACCTGCGCGACCACTACGCGCCGCGCACGCGCTGGAAGGTCGGCGCCAGGGGCTACACCTACAACGACACCGCGCGCGGCCTGGGCTGGCTGAAGCAGGGCCTGAACTTCGCCTTCCGCAACGGCGGCCTGCTCGCCTCGGTCGGCGCGCCGATGCGCGCCTTCGTGCGCTCGCGCGAGGGGCTGGCGGCGCCCGACCTGCTGCTCGGCTGGGTGATGATGCTGACCGAGCCCGGCCCGCGCGGCCCGCGCATCAGCAAGACCTCGGGCATGACCTGCTACGCCCATCCGATGCGGCCGGAGAGCAAGGGCACGATCCACGTCACGTCGTCCGACGCGAAGCAGCCGCCGGCGATCCACTTCAACTTCCTCTCCGCGCCGATCGACGCCGAGCTCACCGTGCGCGCCATCCGTGTCGCGCGCTCGATCATGTACGCGAAAGCGATGGCGCCGCTGCAGCTCAGCGAGATCGGCCCCGGCCCCGGCCTGCAGACCGACGACGAGATCATCGACTGGGTCAAGCGCGCGGCCGAGACCACCTACCACCCGGTCGGCACCTGCAGGATGGGCCACGACGCCATGGCCGTGGTCGACGACCGGCTGCGCGTGCACGGCATCCAGGGCCTGCGCGTCGCCGACGCCTCGATCATGCCGACGCTGACCTCGGGCAACACCAACGCGCCGGCGATCATGATCGGCGAGAAGGCCGCCGACATGGTGCTGGCCGACGCACGGTAACTCGATTGTGCGTTCTCGCGGCGGCTGTTCACCTCTACAGCTTCGCCGCCCGCTCAACTGCCCGAAGCCCGCCATGGCTGGTATCGCCGCTCTTCTCTATGGCGTGACGGTCTATCTGCTGTTCCTCGCCACCCTGGTCTACGCCGTCGCCTTCGTCGGCAACCTGCCGATAGCGCCCAACACGATCGACCGCGGCCCCTCGGCGCCGGTGGTCGACGCGCTGATCGTCGACGGCGCGCTGCTGGCGATGTTCGCCGTCCAGCACAGCGTCATGGCGCGGCAGGGCTTCAAGCGCTGGTGGACGCGCCTGGTGCCGTCGCCGGTCGAGCGCACGACCTACGTGCTGCTCTCGAGCCTGGCGCTGGCGCTGCTGCTGTGGCAGTGGCGGCCGCTGCCGCAGATCGTATGGGCGACCAGCGGCCTGCTCGCGATCGCGCTGCAGGCGGTGTTCTGGCTCGGCTGGGCGGTGGCGCTGGTCAGCACCTTCCTGATCAGCCATTTCGAGCTGTTCGGCCTGCACCAGGTCATGGCGCGCCTGACCGGCCGCGCGCTGCCGGCGCCCTCGTTCCGCACGCCGCTGCTCTACCGCTACACGCGCCATCCGCTCTATCTCGGCTTCCTGCTCGCCTTCTGGGCCGCGCCTGCCATGAGCGCGGGCCATCTGCTCTTCGCCGCCGCCTGCACCGGCTACATCTTCATCGGCGCAAGGCTGGAGGAGCGCGACCTCGTCGCCCTGTTCGGCGAGCAGTACCGCCGCTACCGGCAGCGCGTGGCGATGATCATCCCGCTGCCGCGCCGCTGAGCTCAGCGCGCGGCGCGTGAGAGCATGTCGTCGAGCAGGGCGCGCGAGCGGCTGCGGTCGAAGAAGCGCTCGTGCAGCATCTGCTTGTTGCGGCTCGCCGAGGTCAGATAGAAGCGCTCGTAGAGGAAGCCGCGGCCGCCCAGCGCCGAGCCGACGAAATCCCACGCCATGCGG
>CAYNOF010000671.1:0-3337 GCA_964398335.1 uncultured Rhizobiaceae bacterium | reverse complement strand
CAGCGCATCGGCCGGCCCGATCTCGCTGGCCGCGCGCTCTGCCGCCGACGCGATGCTGCCGGCATCGGCCGTGTCGCACCCGATCGCCAGCGACCGGCCGCCCTGCTTGCGCAGCGCGTCGGCCACGGCTTCGGCGCGCGGCAGGTCGCGTTCCAGCAGCACCGTCGCGGCGCCTTGCCGCGCGAAGGCGCGCGCCATCTCGGCGCCCAGCCCGCCGCCGGCGCCCGTGATCACGACGACCTTGTCCTTCAGACCCAGCCAGTCCGACATCCGCTTCTCCCTGTTCACGCGATCGGCGACTGGCGGGGCCGCATGCTCTCGACCAGTGCCGAGACCTCGGCCTCGCTCTTGCCGGTGAGCTTCACGATCATCGCGGTGATGTCGGCAGACGACATGCCCTTCTCGTAGGCGCGCTCGATGGCCCGGCGCACGATCGGCGTCTGGGCCAGCTCGCCGAGATCGGCGCTGGCGAACAGCGCCTGCGTGCCGGTGGGCTGCGGCGGCGGCGCGCCGTGGCCGAAATTCGCCAGCGGCACAACATTTGGGATCGCCTCGACATAGTCCTTGGCTTCCTTCAGCCCGAGGCCTGTGTGCTCGCGTACCGCCTTGATCGCCTCGATCTTCTTGCCCTCGGCGGCAAGCTTGCGCACGTGGTGATCGAGCGGCGAGAGCGCCGTCGTCATCGGATACGGCGATGGCGGTGGCGCCGCTATGGGACGCGACGCCCTTGGCTTCTGGTCGCCCCCCACCACCTCGGCGCGACGTCCGCGCAGCACCAGCCACAGGCCGATGGCGCCGACGACGACGCAGCCCACGATCCACCAGATTTCTGCCGACATCGACGCCTCCCGCTTGCGGAGCGCCGACAGTATAGACGGGGCTGCGATGCGGGCGCGGCCCTTTCACCATACGGCCACGGGCGCTAGGGTGCGCCCGCCCAATGCCCGCCAGAGGTCGCTCCGTGCCGTCTTTCTCTTATGATTTTCCTTACGCCTCCAGGAAACTCCCGATCTTCGCCAGCAACGTCGTAGCGACCTCGCAGCACCTCGCGGCCACCGCCGGCCTGCGCATGCTGGCCAAGGGCGGCAGCGCCGTCGACGCCGCGATCGCCACGGCGATCACGCTCACCATCACCGAGCCGACGATGAACGGCATCGGCTCCGATGCCTTCTGCATCCTGTGGGACGGCCAGAAGCTGGTCGGCATGAACGCCTCGGGCCGCGCGCCGGCGCTGATGACGCCCGACCGTTTCACCGGCAAGGACAAGATGCCCGATGTCGGCTGGGACACGGTGAGCGTGCCGGGCTGCGTGTCGCTGTGGGTCGGCCTGCACGCCAGGTACGGCAAGCTGCCCTTCGCCGATCTGTTCGAGCCGGCGATCCGCTACGCCCATGACGGCTATCGCGTGTCCTACATGGTGGCGCGCCAATGGGACCGGCAGATCAATCGCCTCAAGGACCAGCCGGGCTGGGCGCCGGCGTTCATTCCCAGCGGCCGCGCGCCCAAGCCGGGCGAGCTGTGGAAGTTCCCCGACCAGGCGAAGACCCTGAAGCTGATCGCCGAGAGCAAGGGCGAGGCCTACTACAAGGGCGAGCTCGCCGAGAAGATGGAGAAATTCGCCATCGAGTGCGGCGGCGCGCTGCGCGTCTCGGATCTCGCCGCGCACAAGGCCGACTGGGTCGATCCCATCGGGCTCACCTATCACGGCACGACCCTGCATGAGATCCCGCCCAACGGCCAGGGCATCGCCGCCTGCATGGCGCTGGGCATCCTCGAGAACTTCGATCTCGCCGGCCACGACGCCGATGGACCGGAGGTCGCGCATCTGCGCATCGAGGCGATGAAGCTCGCCTTCGCCGACATCCACCGCTACGTCGCCGACCCGGCGCACATGACGGTGACGCCGGCCCAGATGCTCGACAAGGGCTACCTGAAGTCGCGCGCCAGGCTGATCGATCCGAAGAAGGCGCAGCAATTCGGGCCGGGCGTGCCGAAGCTGGGCGGCACCATCTATCTCAATGCCGCCGACGAGAACGGCATGATGGTGTCGCTGATCCAGTCGAACTACGCCGGCTTCGGCTCGGGCGTGGTCGTGCCGGGCACCGGCATCGCCTTGCAGAACCGCGCCTCGGGCTTCGTGCTCGATCCCAAGCACCCGAACATGGTGGGACCGGGCAAGCGGCCGTTCCACACCATCATCCCCGCCTTCATCACCAAGGACGGCAAGCCGGTGGCGACCTTCGGCCTGATGGGCGGCGGCATGCAGCCCCAGGGCCACATGCAGGTGTTCTCGCGCATCGTCGATTTCGGCCAGAACCCGCAGGCCGCGATCGACGCGCCGCGCTGGCGCATCCACGAGGACGGCAACATCTGGACCGAGGAGCACATGCCCGCGGCCACCCTGCAGGGCCTCGAGGCACGCGGTCACAAGCTCACGCGCACCGTGTGGCCGAGCAACGATTTCGGCTCGAGCCAGATCATCTGGCGCTTCCCCGAGGGCGGCCCCTATCTCGGCGCCTCCGAGAGCCGCCGCGACGGCGCCGCTGTCGGGTTCTGAGCCGCGTCAAGGCCGGCAATGCTCGCGATACTGGCCGGGTGTCAAACCTGTCCATTTGCGGAACACCCGCGTGAAGCTCGCCTGCGATGAGAACCCGCAGTCGAGGGCGACCTGCACCAGCGAGGCGTGACGGCACGCGAGCATCGTCTGCGCCAGCTTGATGCGGCGGCTGGTCAGGTAGCGGTGCGGCGACAGGCCGGTGGCGTTGCGGAACTGGCGCAGAAAGTGGAACGGGCTGAGGCAGGCCTCGGCGGCGAGGTCGTCGAGCGATATGTCGTCGGTCAGCCGCGCCTCGACGAATTCCAGCACGCGCTTCAATCGCATGGCATCGAGCGACGGCGCCCGCGTCGAGGGGCGCAAACGATCGACCGTGTAGTTGCCGATCAGATGCGCTGCCAGTGCCGTGCGCATGCCGTCGGCGAAGATGCGGTCGGTTGTCGGCTTGTCGCCCCTGAGCAGGCCGTGCAGGGCCACGCCGATGCGCGCCAATGTTGGATCGACGAACCCGCCCACGTAGGCGAGCTGGATCCTGTCGGGGTCGATGCCGTGGTCCGCCAGCGCGCTGCGGTCGAGCAGCGTGGCGGGCAGGAAGACATGCAGGCATTCGGTCGCGCCCTCGAGCTCGAGCTGGGTTTCGTGCGTGCCGGCCGGCACCAGCCAGCTCGTACCCGGGCGGGCGATCCCTTCCTGCCTCTGCCCGTCGCCTGTGCGCCGGACTTTCGCCTTGCCCGACAGGATGTAGACGAACTCCATGCACTCCGACGTCAGGCCGTTCTGGGA
>CAYNOF010000670.1:0-13820 GCA_964398335.1 uncultured Rhizobiaceae bacterium | reverse complement strand
CCTCTACGGCCAGAGCCGCATGGTGATCGTCTCGCAGGACTTCCACGTGCGCCGCGCCGTGTGGCTGGCGCGCCAGCACGGCATCGAGGCGTATGGCCTCGATGCCCAGGGCATCTCGCCGTTCGATCACCCCGATACCTGGGTGCGCCAGTTCCCCTCGGCGCTCAAGGCCGTGCTCGACATCTGGACCGGCTCGGTCGCCCGCTACCGCGGCAAGCCGGTGCGCATGGGCGTCGATCCGGCGGACTGACGAGCCCGAAGATTACTGCGGCTCGATCTTCGCCGCCTTGATCGCCTTGGTCCACGTGTCGCGCTCCTTGCGCGCGAAGGTGGTGCAGGTGGCGATGTCCCACGGCGGCGAGGGCACGTTGAGGCTGAGATCGGCGAAGCGTGCGCGGATGCCGGCATCGCTCAGCGCGTCGCTCAGCAGCTTGTTGATGCGCAGCTTCAGCGGCTCCGGCACCTCCTTGCGCACGGCGAAGCCGCCATAGGAGATGATCTCGTAGCCCGGCAGGGTCTCGTGGATCGCCTCGACATCGGGATAGCGCGGCGAGCGCTCCTTCGAGGTCACCGCCAGCGCGCGCACGTGGCCCGACTTCACGTAGCTCTCGCCGACCACCATGTCGGGGAACACCGCGTGCACGCGGCCGGCCATCAGGTCCTGGATCGAGGCCACGGCGTCGCGATAGGCGACCTCCTCGAATGTCATGCCGCTCAGCTGCTCGAACAGCGCCGCCGGCACGCGCGAGGTGGCGTTGCCGTAGCCCGAGAACATCTCGCCCGGCTTGCGTGCCTTGCCGTAGGCGATGAACTCGCGGACCGTCCTGTACGGCGCGTCCTTGTTCACCAGCATGAAGTTGCCCGTGGTCCCCGTGATCGCCACCGGCGTGAAGTCCTCGGGGTCGTAGGTCATCTGCTTGTACAGGCTGGGGTTGGCCGCCAGCGTGCTGGTCGAGCCGAACAGCCAGGTGTAGCCGTCGGCCGGCGAATTCTTGGCCTGTGCCGTGCCGATCATGCCGGTGGCGCCCGGCTTGTTCTCGATGATGAACGGCTGGCCGGTGGCGGCCTCCAGGAACTGGCCCACCGCCCGCGACATGATGTCCGTCGAGCCGCCCGGGCCGAACGGCACGAGGATGCGCACCGGCTTGGTCGGGAACGCCTCCTGGGCCCCGGCCAGCCACGGCGCGAGCGCGCCGGCGCCCACGAAAGCAAGCGCCTGTCGGCGTTTCATGATGCGGTACTCCCTTCGACTAAAGTCGATTGTCAGTAGCGCGTCATGGTCCGAAGCGGGGCCTCGTCCGGCGCATTGCCGTCATGTCGTCGCGGCGGCTGGGCTGTGGCACGCAACCCGCTTGGCAAAACCCTGCCGCGGCGGCATGTTGCGGCGCCAAAAGACTGCCAGTAGCTGCTGACGACGGAACCTGCCTCATGAAAATCGCTGTGCCGAAGGAGCGCAGGCCGCACGAGACCCGTGTTGCCGCGACCCCCGAGAGCGTCAAGAAGTTGAAGGGGCTGGGGTTCGACATCGTGATCGAGAGCGGCGCCGGCGAACAAGCCGCCTATCTCGACCGGGCCTACGCCGAGGCCGGCGCGGAGATCGCGCCTGATGCAGCGAGTGCCCTGCGCGACGCCGACGTGGTCTTCAAGGTGCAGCGGCCGATGATGGCCGACGAGGGCATCGACGAGGTCGCGATGCTCAAGCCCGGCGCCGTGCTGCTGGCGCCGCTGGGCGCGATGGTCAACAAACCGCTGGTCGATGCGCTGACGGCGGCGAAGGTCTCGGCCTTCGCGCTCGAGCTGACGCCGCGCATCACCCGCGCCCAGTCGATGGACATCCTGAGTTCGCAGGCCAACCTTGCCGGCTACAAGGCGGTGATCGACTGCGCCGCCGCCTTCACCCGCGCCTTTCCGCAGATGATGACGCCGGCCGGCACCGTGGTGCCCGCGCGCGTGTTCATCATGGGCGTCGGCGTCGCCGGCCTGCAGGCCATCGCCACCGCGCGCCGCCTGGGCGCGATCGTCACCGCCACAGACGTGCGGCCGGCGACCAAGGAGCAGGTGCAGTCCCTGGGTGCGAAGTTCATCGCCGTCGAGGACGAGGAGTTCAAGGCGGCCGAGACCGCCGGCGGCTACGCCAAGGAGATGTCGGCGGAGTACCGCACCAAGCAGGCGGCGCTGGTCGCCGAGCACATCAAGATGCAGGACATCGTCGTCACCACCGCGCTGATCCCCGGCCGCAAGGCGCCGGTGCTGGTCACCGAGGACATGGTGACGTCGATGAAGCCGGGCTCGGTGATCCTCGACATGGCGGTCGAGCAGGGCGGCAACTGCCCGCTGTCGCGCCACGGCGAGACGGTGCTGCACAACGGCGTGAAGATCATCGGGCCGTGGAACCTGCCGGCCAGCCTGGCCACCGACGCCAGCAACCTCTTCGCGCGCAACCTGCTGAACTTCGTGACGCCGCTGGTCGACAAGGAGACCAAGGCGATCAAGCTCAACATGGACGACGAGGTCGTGAAGGGTGCGCTGATCACCCACGACGGCGCCATCGTCCACCCCCAGCTCCAGCCGGCCGAGTGAGCCCATCATGAACGACGATCTCGCCGCCAAGGCGGCCGACCTCGCCAAGCAGGCGGCGGATTTCGCCAAGGCTGTCGCCGACTTTGCCGACCAGACCGCGGCGGCGGCGGCCAGCTCACCGGTGGCGGCGGCCGTCGGCGGGCACACGCCGTTCATCACCCTGCTGACCATCTTCGCGCTGGCCTGCTTCGTCGGCTACTACGTGGTCTGGCGCGTCACCCCGGCGCTGCACTCGCCGCTGATGGCCGTCACCAACGCGGTGTCGTCGGTGATCATCGTCGGCGCGCTGCTGGCCGCCGGGCTGAAGGGCTTCGGCTGGCCGCAGCTCTTCGGCTTCATCGCCGTGACCTTGGCCGCCGTGAACATCTTCGGCGGCTTCATCGTGACGCATCGCATGCTGGCGATGTTCAAGAAGAAGCCGGCGGCGGCGAAGAAGTAGGGGCGGGTATCGGACCATGACGCAGGATCTCGCCTCCTACGGCTACCTGATCGCAGCGATCTGTTTCATCATGTCGCTGCGCGGGCTGTCGTCGCCCGAATCGTCGCGCGGCGGCAATCGCTGGGGCATCGCCGGCATGGTGATCGCCATCGGCGTCACCATCGCCACGCCGGGTATCGTCAGCTACTACCTGATCGGGGCCGGCCTGCTGATCGGCGGCGCGATCGGCACCTTCATCGCCATGCGCATCCAGATGACGGCGCTGCCGCAGCTGGTCGCGGCGTTCCACTCGCTGGTCGGCCTCGCCGCCGTCTTCGTCGCTGCCGCTGCCTTCATCTCGCCCGAGGCCTTCGGCCTGGGTGCGCGCGGCCACATCCATGTCGGCAGCCTGGTCGAGATGGGGCTGGGCACCGCGATCGGCGCCATCACCTTCACCGGCTCGGTCGTCGCCTTCTCCAAGCTGCAGGGCCTGGTGTCGGGCGCGCCGCTGGTGTTCCGCGGCCAGCATTTCTTCAACGCGCTGCTCGGCCTGGGCATGGTGGCGCTCCTGGTGTGGTTCGCCGCCAAGGGTTCGACCGCCGCCTTCGTGCTGCTGATCGTCGTCTCCCTGCTGCTGGGCTTCCTGCTGATCCTGCCGATCGGCGGCGCCGACATGCCGGTGGTCGTGTCGATGCTGAACTCCTACTCGGGATGGGCGGCAGCCGGCATCGGCTTCACCCTGGCCAACACGGCGCTGATCGTCACCGGCGCGCTGGTCGGCAGCTCGGGCGCGATCCTGAGCTACATCATGTGCAAGGGCATGAACCGCTCGATCTTCAACGTGATCCTGGGCGGCTTCGGCACCGATTCGGGCACAGTTGCCGCCGGCGCCAAGGTCGACCGGCCGGTGAAGGCGGGCTCGGCCGACGACGCGGCCTTCCTGATGGCCAATGCCGGCTCGGTGATCATCGTGCCGGGCTACGGCATGGCGGTGGCGCAGGCCCAGCACGCGCTGCGCGAGATGGCCGACCTGCTGAAGAAGAGGGGCGTCGACGTGCGCTACGCCATCCACCCGGTGGCCGGCCGCATGCCCGGCCACATGAACGTGCTCCTTGCCGAGGCAAACGTGCCCTACGACGAGGTCTTCGAGCTCGAGGACATCAACCGCGACTTCCCGAGCACCGACGTGGCCTTCGTCATCGGCGCCAACGACGTCACCAACCCGGCCGCCAAGACCGACCCCAAGAGTCCGATCTACGGCATGCCGATCCTCGACGTCGAGCGAGCGCAGACCGTGCTGTTCGTCAAGCGCGGCATGGCGGCAGGCTATGCCGGCGTCGAGAACGAGTTGTTCTTCCGTGACAACACCATGATGCTGTTCGCCGACGCCAAGGTGATGTGCGAGAACATCGTCAAGGCGCTGGAGCGTACGCACTGATCCTTGCCTTCCCCCGAAAGGGGAGGTGGCAGATGGGGGATGCCGCAGACGAACGCCGCAGTTCGTCTGCGACATCCCCCATCTGCCTTCGGCACCTTCCCCCTTCGGGGAAAGGTATGATGCAGCCATGATCCGCGCATACGACGCGATCCTCTTCGATGTCGGCGGCCCGCTCGACATGGAGTTCGCGTGGGAAATCGCCGTCGACTCCGCGATCGTCGCGGCCTGCGCGATCGAGGGCATCCGCATCGACGAGGAGATGCTGGCCGCCGCCAGCCGCCGTGCCGTCGAGGTCTTCGCACCGGACGCCTACAGCCACATGATCGAGACGCTGTGCGGCGGCGACCCGCAGGCCATCGCGCGCGTGCAACGGCGTCGGCGCGAGACCTTGTCCGGCCTCGACACGTTCCAGCTGCGGCCCGGTATCGCCGACCTGCTGCAGCGGCTCGCAGCGCAGGGGCTGTCGCTCGGCATCGTCGCCAACCAGCCGGCGAGCGCGGCCGATCGCCTGCAACGCGCCGGCATCGCGCAGTATTTCCGGCATCTGGGCCTGAGCGAACTGATGGGCGTGCGCAAGCCGGACGCTGCGATCTTCCTCGGCGCCGCCGAAGCGTTGGGCGTGCCGCCCGCGCGCTGCATCATGGTCGGCGACCGCATCGACAACGACATCGCGCCGGCCAAGGCGCTGGGCATGGCGGCAATCCGCTTCCGCTCCGGCCGCCACGCACGCCAGCAGCCACGTAGCCCGACCGAGGCGCCGGATGCCGACGTCGTCGACGTGCTGGAGCTGGAACGCGCGATCGAGGCGCTGCTGCGGCAACCCTGACCTCATGCTGGGGAGGCCGCGCAGCGGCTGCCGCGACTGTCCGGGGTTCGATGGAACGTCGGAAGACCGACCGGGCTGAGGAACGGCCTCTTGCGAGCAGGGGTGAGAAGGCCTGACCTCCGTCACCGCGCCGACCCCTCTACCCCGGCTCGGCCTCGATGAATCACAAGGGTGAGGTCGCGATTCAATGCCGGTGTGTATGCTGATGCTGACCGCCGCCGAAGCGGTCGATGTGCAGCGGCGTCTTTGCCAGGCCGGGGCAGAAGGTGCCGACGATCTTCTCCAGCCGGTCGTAGAGCAGCTTCGAAGGCTTGTTCGCCGCTGACAGACGTGCGCGCGCCGCCTCGGCTTTGCGCGCGAGATCGGCCATGTCGAGCGTCAGCAGACGGTGGTTCTCGACCACCATGCGGCCGCCGATCATCACGGAGTGCACGGCGCTGCCGTCCTCGGTGTGCACGATCTGGTTGGTGGGATCGTTGAACGGGATCCAGTTCACGTGGTGCAGGTCGAGGAAGACGATGTCGGCCTTGTAGCCTGCGGCGATGCGTCCGATCTTGTCGCCGAAGCCCAGCGCCCGCGCGCTGCCCACGGTGGCGGCTTCCAGCACCTCGTCGGTGCTCACCCAGCGCTGCCATTCCGGTCCGCGCGACTTGGACACCATCGAGGCCAGCCGCATGTTCTCGTACATGTTCTGATTGTCGGAGCAGCTTGCGCCATCGGTGCCGATGCCGACATTGACCTTCCTGTCGAGCATGCCGCGCATGTCGGCCAGCCCGTTGCCCAACCGCATGTTGCTGCCGGGGTTGTGCGAGACCGAGCCGCCCTTGTCGCCCAGAAGCCTGTTGTCGTCGTCGTCGAGCCACACGCCGTGCGCCACGGTGAAGCCGGGGCCGACCAGGCCCAGCGAGTCCATGTGCGCCAGCAGGGTGCTGCCATAGCGCTGGTAGCCGACCACCGCCTGCACCTTGGACTCGGCCACATGGCTATGCAGGCCGACGCCGAAATCGTGTGCCAGCTTGAGGCAGGCGAGCAGGAAGTTGTCGGAGCAGTGATGCGGGATGGTGGGCGCCACGGCCATGCCGATGTCGTGGCGGTCGAGCTTCCAGCCCCTCAGCGTCTTGCGCATCGCCGCGACGCTCGACTTGTAGGGTGCGAGACGGAAGCGCTCGACGTCCTTGCGCAGGCCGGGCGAGAGGCGGTCGAGCAGGCCGGGAATCGCCTCGAAGAAGCTGATGTCGGCGACCATCGGCGCCACGACGGCGCGCATGCCGACATCGCGATAGGCCTGGCCGACGGCAGCCAGGCCTTCGGCGGAGGGGACCGGGACCTCGCTGATCAGGTCGTAGGCGGCGGTGCAGCCCTTCAGCACCATCTCGGCCGCGCCGATGGTGGCGGAGAGGTACTTGTCCTCGACCGTGCGGTTGCCATTCATCCACGGCCCGGCGGTCAGCAGCAGCTCGAGCGTGATGCGATCGGCCATGCCCTTGGCCAGGTTGCCGTGGCTGTGCGTATGGCCGTTGATCAGGCCGGGATGCATCAGCCGGTCGCGCGCATCGATCTGCACGGCGTCGCCGGGCGCCGGCATGCCCGGCCGGCCGATGGCGGCGATGGTGTCGCCCATGACCAGGATGTCGGCCTTGGGCGCGGCATGGCCCCTGATGTCGAGCAGCCTGCCGCCGCGGATGATCGTGTGTGCCGCCTTCGCCATCGTGCTCTCCCCGACCTCGTCCGCCCATCATGCAACAAAAAAGCCGCCGGGAACCGGCGGCTCGTCTGTCGTCACGGAGACGGTGGGCGGGGGCTAGTAGCCCTCGCGCTCCATGCGCTTGCGCATCAGCTTGCGCACCCGGCGGATCGCCTCGGCGCGCTCGCGGGCGCGCTTCTCCGAGGGCTTCTCGTAGTTGCGACGCAGCTTCATCTCACGGAACACACCTTCGCGCTGCATCTTCTTCTTCAGGACGCGCAGCGCCTGATCGACGTTGTTTTCGCGGACGAGAACCTGCACTTTGATCGAGCTCCAATAACGGACGGGTCCGTGGGGGCAAATTCGAAGGCCGGGCTTCTATCACAGCCGCAGGGGGTTGGGAAGCCTGCCCGGCCCGCCATATAGAACGCAGGACCATCGCCAGGGGATCCGCCATGAGCGCCGACGAGCCGACCGCTAACCCCTTGAAAGACAAGGTTCTTGATGCGGTCCTCGCGCAGGCGCCGTTCGACGGTTGGACCCGGGCGGCAATCGACAGCGCCATCCGGTCGGGCGCGATCACCCGGGACGAGGCGTCGCTGGCCTTCCCTGGCGGGGTCGTCGACATGATCGCCTGGCACAGTCTCAGGGCCGACCGCCAGCTGGTCGAGGAGATGGAGCGGCGCGGCGTCTCGTCCATGAAGGTGCGCGAGCGCATTGCGCTGGGGGTGCGCACCCGGCTGGAGCAGAACGTCCAGCACCGCGAGGCGATCCGCCGGGCGCTGGCACTGCTGGCGATGCCGTTCAACGGGCTGCTGGCCAGCAAGCTGCTGTACCGCACGGTCGACGCGATCTGGTACGCCGCTGGCGACACCTCGACCGATTTCAACTTCTACACCAAGCGCGCGCTGCTGGCGGGGGTCTACTCCTCGACCCTGCTGTTCTGGCTCAACGATCGCTCGGAGAATTTCGCCGCCACCTGGTCCTTTCTCGACCGGCGCATCGAGGACGTGATGCGCATCGAGAAGATCAAGAGCCGCGTGCGCCAGTTCGGCACGCGCGCTACGTCGACGATGCGCCCAGCCGGTTGACGTGGCCCATCTTGCGGCCGGCGCGCGCCTCGCGCTTGCCGTAGAGATGCAGCTTGGCGTTGGGCTCGGCGAGGATCGCCGGCCATTGATTCGCTTCCTCGCCGATCAGGTTGGTCATCACCACGGCTGAGCGCACCGTGACCGGTCCCAGCGGCAGGCCGCAGACCGCTCGCACGAACTGCTCGAACTGGCTGGTGACGCAGGCGTCCTGGGTCCAGTGTCCGGAATTGTGCGGCCGCGGCGCCATCTCATTGGCCAGCACACGGCCATCGCGCGTGACGAACAGCTCGACGCAGAGCAGGCCGACGCCGTCCAGCGCCTCGATCGCACGCCGGCCGATATCCTCCGCCTGGCGCACGACGTCGGGCGCGAAACCGCCGGGGATCGTCGAGGTATGCAGAATGCCGTCGCGATGCACGTTGCGCGGCGGCGGGAAACACAGCGTCGTGCCGTCGAGCGCACGCGCGACGATCACCGAGGCTTCGGCGGCGAAATCGACGAAGCCCTCAACGATCACCTCGCGCCTGCCGAGCTTCGCCCAGGCGGCGCTGAGATCGCTCGATGCATCGAGCCGCGCCTGGCCCTTGCCGTCGTAGCCTTCGGTCGTGGTCTTGGCGATCGACGGAGTGCCGACCTTTCGTACGGCGGCGGCGAAGCCAGCCTCGTCGCGTGCGACGGCGAAAGGCGCGGTCGGCACGCCGATGCGCTCGAAGAAGCGCTTCTCGCGCTCGCGATGCTGCGCCACGCGCAACGCCTCGACGCCGGGCCTGAGCGGTTTCAGCGGCGCGAGGAACTCGGCACACGCCACCGGCACGTTCTCGAACTCATAGGTGATGACGTCGACTTGCGAGGCGAAGTCGCGCAACGCGGCGTGGTCGTTCCACTCGGCGCGAGTCCAGGCGGCGGAGACGAGGGCGGCGGACGATTCCTCCTCGGGCGCGTAGATGTGGCAGCGATAGCCGAGATTGCCGGCGGCAAGCGCCGTCATGCGGCCAAGCTGGCCGCCCCCGAGAATGCCGATGGTCGAGCCGGGCGGCAGTGCGCTCACTTCGTCGGCTCGTCGACCGGAACCTTGGCGACGGCGGCGGTCTGGCGCGCGCGCCAGGCCTCGACAGCCGCCTGTACCTTCGTATCGGAGAGGCCGACGATGCTGGCGGCCAGCAGCCCGGCATTGATCGCTCCCGGCTTGCCGATAGCCAGCGTGCCCACGGGGATTCCGCCGGGCATCTGGACGATCGACATCAGGCTGTCCATGCCCTTGAGCGCCTGGCTCTCGACCGGCACGCCCAGCACCGGCAGCGGCGTCATCGAGGCGGTCATGCCCGGCAGGTGCGCCGCCCCGCCGGCGCCGGCGATGATCACCTTGATGCCGCGAGACTTGGCTGACGCGGCGTAGTCCATCATCCGCTTGGGCGTGCGATGGGCCGAGACGATGCGCGTCTCGTGCGCAACACCGAGCGCCGCGAGCGTCTCGGCAGCGTGCCGCATGGTGGCCCAGTCGGACTGGCTGCCCATGATGATGCCGACGACGGGCTTGGCTGCCGTCGAAGTCTTGCGTCTGGCCATGTCAGGGGATCACGCGATGATATCGGGGATGAGACGGCTCTCAAGTTGCAGCATCAGGTCCTTGAGCACCAGCTTGCGTTTCTTCAGCCGCTGCAGCTGCAGCTGGTCGAACGGCGCCTTTTCCGTCAGGCGGGCGATGACATCGTCGAGGTCGCGATGCTCCTGGCGCAGGCTCTCGAGCTTCGCCCTGATCGCATCCAGACCGTCGATGTCGCCGTCGTCCGCCATGTCGGCCCGACACTAGCAAAACCCGGCCCGCGCGTGTACGGCTTCCGGCTCGATGAGCGATTTCCTTCCCCACCCGTTCTGGAACTTCTCGCTCGAGGTCTATGGCGGCGACGGTGCGGCGCGCGCCTGCCTCGACCTGCAGGAGCGCCGCGGCGCCGACGTCAACCTGCTGCTGTATTGCGCCTGGCTGGGCGCCTCGGGCCGCGGCACGGTGACGGTCGAGAAGCTGCGCGCGATCATCTCGGATGTCGCCAGATGGCAGACCGAGGTGGTGCAGCCCGCCCGCGCCCTGCGCCAGAAGATCAAGGCGCTGGGCGGCGCGACCGCGGGCTCGGGCGCCGATTTCCCCGACCAGGTCGAGGCGGCACGCCGCAAGGCGGCCGAGGCCGAGCTTGCGGCTGAACACGTCGAGCAACTGGTGCTGGCCGCGCACGCGCCCTTCTCCGGCGATCGCGACAAGCCCATGCGCGAGCGCCTGCGCGCCGCCGTTGGCAATCTCGGCGTCTATGCCGTGTGCCTCGGTGTAAGTCCCGACGATCAGGACCGTGAAGCAGTCGCCACGATTCTCGCCGCGGCATTTCCCGTCACGCCGCGCTTCGAGGTCGAACGCGCTGTCGGATTGCACGCACGCTCCGCGGTGTAGGCGTACACGTTCACATTTTATGACTCGCGCATGTGGGCAGTTGACCATCAGGGACTCGAGGACCATCTTCAGGATGTCCAGTACGGGATCGCGCCGAAGGCGAAGATAGAGCGCCACTGAGGTGTGCGCGCACCGCCTGCATCGAGCGGCACCCGGCGGACGTTTGGCGAAACTACGGAAGGAGGTTGCGCATGATCGCAGAGACTCCACCGGGCCACCGGTTCTGGTACCGCTGAGAAGCGGGACCACGACGCGTCGCCGATCCTCTGACACAGGCCATCGCCGCCGCGTTGCTCACCCACAATCGAATAGTCTCTTGAGCCGGGCAACCGGCCAGCGGCGCCGCTGGTGTCGAGGTGCACGGACATTGGATCCTTGAAGGATCAACGCGGGCGGAAGCCCCGGAGCCCCGATCTCACCTGATGAGACGGGGCTCTTGCTTTGTCAGGAGCCCCAGCGCCTGACGATGCCGGCGTCGAGATCGAACAGGTCGAGCACGCGGCCCACCGAATGATTGACGATGTCGTCGACGCTCGCCGGCCGGCTGTAGAAGGCCGGCATCGCCGGCGCGACGACCGCGCCCAGCTCGGCCACCGTCACCATGTTGCGCAGATGCACCGCGTGCAGCGGCGTCTCGCGCACCATCAGCACCAGCTTGCGGCGCTCCTTCAGCACCACGTCGGCGGCGCGCGTCAGCAGCGAGGTCGAGATGCCGGTGGCGATCTCGCCCAGCGAGCGCATCGAGCACGGCGCGATCACCATGCCCATGGTGCGGAACGAGCCGGACGAAATCGATGCGGCGAGGTCGGTGGGGCTGTGCACCACGTCGGCCAGCGCCTTCACGTCCTTCACCTTGAAGTCGGTCTCGTGCGCCAGCGTGACCTCGCCGGTCTTGGTGATCACCAGTTGGGTTTCGACCGGCAGGTCCTTGAGCGCCTGCAGCAGGCGCACGCCGTAGATGACGCCGGAGGCGCCGGAGATGCCGATGATCAGGCGGGGTTGTGGATGGTCTGGGCTTGACATGCCGGCCGGACCTTACCTCGCCGCTGTGACAAAGTCGCCACTCGGGCTGGCGTGCCATGGCGGATCGGCGTTACACTTTAGCGTCTGTCACAGCTCGGAGGTTACCGATGAGCACGCCGGATCGTATCGACGCCCTGAAGCAGCGGCACCAGGTGCTGGAAGAGGCCATCGACGACGAGAACGCCAGACCCCATCCGAACGAGGATGTGCTCCACGAACTGAAGAAGAAGAAGCTGAAGCTGAAGGACGAGATCCTCTCGTTGACCACACGCCACTGACCGCCGCGCCGCGCTGAGCGGCGCTGCCCTCAGGTAGTGGTCTGCGGAGCCGGGCGCGATCCCGCGGGATGCGCCAGCGGTTGCAAGGCCGGCTTTGCCGGCCTTTTTGCTGGGCTCAGCGAATCCGGTGCAGGCTCACGCTCCAGCGATTGAGGCCGCCGAACGGCCCCGAGTTCGCCTCGCCGCGGCACACCGCGACGCTGTCGGCGCCGACCGTGCAGTCGAGCCGGTCCTGGTACCAGGTGGTGCCGTCGGAGCAGGTCGTATCGGCGTCGCGCAGGCGCAGCACCGTGCCCTCGTAGCGGCCCTGCGCCGACGTGCGGCAGGTCATGCCGCCGCGCCGGAAGACGAAGCTGCCGCGGCCATTGGCGTCGAAGCAGTACTCCGACACGCCCGGCGAGGGCTGCTGGCTGTGGTGGCGGAACGGGTCGGTGCGCCAGCAGCCCTGCAGGAACGACAGGTCCGTCGTCGGTGCCTTGGGCAGCCGCAGGCGACCGTCGTCCGGCGGCTTGGGCGGTGGCGGCGGATCGGGCTTCCGTTCGACCACCACCGGCGGCTTGGGCGGGTCGGGTTTCTTCTCGACGACCGGCGGCGGCGGGGCTGGTGGCGGCTTGGGCGGCTCCGGCGGCTTGCAGGCGGCCCGCTTGGCCGTGAGCTCTTCGCGCAAGGACGCCAGCGTGGCCTTCAGCCGGTCGCCATCCTGCTGCGCCTGGCCGAGGTCCTTGTTGAGGCCGATCGCCGGGTCGGGCGGCGGGGCCGGTGCCGGCGGTGCGGGGGGCGGCGGCAGCTGCGTGACTGCGACGTCGGGATCGACCGGGATGAACTGGCGCAGCCCGTACGCGGCGCCGATCAGCAGCAGCACACCCAGCAGGCCGACCAGCAGGCCCGGCCAGATCGACCCGCGCCGCACGACCGCCGGCACCGCGGCCGCCGCGAGCGGAACAGCCGCAGGCGTGGCGGCTGGTGCTGACTCGACGGGCGCTGCGGCCGGGGCGGTCGGCGCCGCCATGATCGCGCCGGCGCTCTCGGCCTCGTAGCCCCAGCACACCACGACGGGCTGGTCGCCGACGAGGAACACGTAGTCATCGGATGGACGGCGCACCGCCAGCACCAGGGCTCGCCCCAGCAGGCGCGCACCGTCCGAGGCCGTCTCGGCAAGCCGGGCACCTAGCCCCTCGATATCCTTGCCGAGCGACTCGACCTCGGCCAGGGCGGCGGCGCGCGCATCGGGCGACAGCGACGAGAGCGGGGCGACGATGCCCTCGGCCTCGCTGTACCAGTCGATGCGGCGGCCGACATCGTCGGTCTGAGGCTCGGCCAGCAGGCGGGCGTGGCGTTCGCTGAGACGGCGGCGCACCGCACCGCGGATCTGCTCATGCGTGGCGTGCAGCGGCTCGCCGCGCACACCCAGCGGGCGCACACCGGTCAGGGTCGATCGGACAAGTGTGGCCGCAGGCACGTGAGAGAGATCTCGGGTTCGGGGTCGTTACCGTACGCGATGCAGGTTGACCGTCCAGCGCTCCGTGCGGTTGGTGCCGCTGCAGAACGCCACGCCGTCGGCGCCGGACTGGCAATAGAGATGATCCTGCGCCCAGCGGCCGCGCGGCTGGCACTCGGTGTCGGCATCGGTCACCGCCAGCTGGCCGCCGTTGAAGCGCGCCGTCGCCGGCGCACGGCAGGTCACGCCGTTGTCGAAGCGGAACTCCATCGAGCCGTTGCCGCGCGCGTCGAAGCAGTAGGTGGCGTAGCCCGGCCGGATCTGGGGACCATGCTTGAAGGTGTCGGTGCGCCAGCAACCCTGCAGGAACGAGTAATCGTTGGTCGGCGCCTTGGGCATGCGCATGCGGTCATCGCCTGGCGGTGCCGGCGGCACGGGCGGCGGATCCGGCTTCTTCTCGACCACCTGCGGCGGCTTCGGCGGTGGCTTGGGCGGATCGGGCTTCTTCTCGACCACGGGTGGCGGCGGGGCCGGCGGCGGCTTGGGCGGCTCCGGCGGCTTGCAGTCGGCGCGCTTGGCCGCGAGCTCGTCGCGCAGCGAGGCCAGC
>CAYNOF010000669.1:0-1649 GCA_964398335.1 uncultured Rhizobiaceae bacterium | reverse complement strand
ACCCGGCGGCTGCCCCCGGAGGTGGTCGAGGCCCTGCGGGACATGCAATCCGACGCACTCGACGAGTTCCATTACTCCGAGGAGTGCGAGAGCCTGACGAGGGAGGCGGAGGCCTGGATACGCGAGTCATGACAGGGGACGGTGATCGACGACGCCAAGGACAGGCCATAGACTTCCCATAGCATGTCAGGTCAGGAGTCCCGTGTGAGTGCGCGTCTCGCTGTCGATATCGGCGGCACCTTCACCGATCTCGTGCTCGATCGCGGCGGCCGGTCGCTGTCGGCCAAGGTGCTGACCACGCACGACGCGCCCGAGCGCGGCGTGCTGGAGGGCACGCGGGTGGTGCTGCAGCAGGCCGGGCTGAGGCCCGCCGACCTCGACCTGATCATCCACGGCACCACCCTGATCACCAACGCGCTGATCGAGCGCAAGGGCGCGCGCACCGCGCTGGTGACCACCGAGGGCTTCCGCGACTCGCTGGAGATCGCCTACGAGCACCGCTTCGAGCAGTACGACATCTACATGGAGCGGCCCGAGCCGCTGGTGCCGCGCCCGCTGCGCCATGAGGTCGCCGAGCGCATCGCCGCCGACGGCTCGGTGCTGCTGGCGATGGACGACGCGGCGGTCGAGCGTCTCGCCGACCGGCTGGTCGCCGAGGGCGTCGAGGCGGTCGCGATCTGCTTCCTGCACGCCTACCAGAACGACGCGCACGAGCGGCGCGCGCGCGAGATCATCAGCAGGCGCATCCCCGAGGCGGTGATCGCGATCTCCAGCGAGGTCTGCCCGGAGATCCGCGAGTACGAGCGCACCTCGACCACGGTCGCCAACGCCTATGTGCTGCCGGTGGTCGAAAGCTACCTGCGCCGGCTGGAACAGGGCTTCCGCGACCTCGGCGCGAACGCGCCGCTGCTGCTGATCATGTCCTCCGGCGGCATCACCACCCTGGACACCGCGCGGCGCTTCCCGGTGCGGCTGGCCGAGTCGGGCCCGGCCGGCGGGGTGGTGATGGCGCTGGGCGTGGCGGCGCAGAACGGCATCGACAAGGCGCTCAGCTTCGACATGGGCGGCACCACGGCCAAGATCACGCTGATCGACGACCTGCGCCCGCAATACTCCAGGCACTTCGAGATCGCGCGCGCCGCGCGCTTCGTGAAGGGCAGCGGCATGCCGGTGCGCATCCCGGTGATCGACATGGTCGAGATCGGCGCCGGCGGCGGCTCGATCGCGCGCACCGATGCGCTGGGCCGCATCACCGTCGGACCCGACAGCGCCGGCTCGGTGCCCGGCCCCGCCTCCTACGGCCGCGGCGGCACGCTGCCCACCGTCACCGACGCCGATCTGCTGCTCGGCTGGCTCGATCCGCGGCGTTTCGCCGGCGGCCATATCGAGCTCACGCCGTCCGCCGCCGAGAGCGCCATCGAGTCCTTCGTCGGCAGCAGGATCGGGCTCGAGCGCACCCGCGCCGCCTATGGCATCGCCGAGCTGGTGACCGAGACGATGGCGAGTGCGGCACGCGTGCACGCGGTCGAGAACGGCAAGGACATGGAGGACCGCACCCTGATCGCCTTCGGCGGCGCAGCACCGCTGCACGCCGCGCGGCTGGCGCAGAAGCTCGGCATCAGCCGCGTCGTGATTCCCGTCGGCGCCGG
>CAYNOF010000668.1:0-5829 GCA_964398335.1 uncultured Rhizobiaceae bacterium | reverse complement strand
TAGATGTCGTCAGGCAGGTACCAGAACTCGGCGAACAGTCGCTCCCCGATCTGCGCCAGCGCGTCACCATAGGCCACGGGCTTGCTCCAGGTCAGGTCGGACACGTCGATCGCGATCGCCTCGCAGCCCTGCCCGGCCATGAAGGCGTTGAACAAGGCCTTGTCGCTCACGCCGGGAAATCGCTCGCCGAAGCCCAGCGCGTCGGCGCGCGCAGCGAAGTGCTTGCGCACGGCATTGCCGAACGCGCCGCGGTCGTTGACCTGGATCAGGCAGCAACCCGGCCGCAACACGCGCAAGAGCTCGCGGCAGCCGGTCTGCCAGTCGCCGACATGCTGGAACAGCTTGGAGACGACGACCGCATCGACGCTGGCATCCGCGACCGGCAACGCCCGGACGTCGGCGACGTCGTACCGGGCGCGCCATCCGGGCCGGGCCTTGCGGCGCGCGATGTCGATCATCTCGCGCGAGACATCGAAGCCATGCACGTCATGGCCCATCGCCGCCAGCACCAGGGAGATCTGCCCGGTGCCGCAGCCGGCATCGAGCACCCGGCCCCGATCCGGCAGCACGCCGGCGCCGAGCAGGCGCTCGTAGCAGGTTCGCAGACGATCCTCCGGCACGTCGCGCGTCGCATCGTAGCGTGCGGCGATGGCGGAGAAGTCCGAGGTCGGCGCCAACCCGGTCATGTCCGCCGCTCAGACGGACATGATCATGCGCTGGGTCGAGGGCGAGAAGCCGAAGGATTCGTAGAAGCGGATCGCCTCGGCATTGAAGCTGTGCGCCACCAGCTCGACATGCGTCGCCCGCCGTTGGCGCGCCCATTCGATGCAGGCGGCCAGCAGGCGACGGCCGACGCGGCGGCGGCGATGGCGTTCACGCACGACCAGTGTATCGATCTCGACCACGAGGCGCGGCGCGGCGCCGGCGAATTCCGACGGCGGACGGATCAGCAGCACGGCGAGGCCGGCCAGCCCGTCGGCCGCCACGGCGACCAGCATGTTCGAGGCCGGGCCGCACAGCACGCGCTCGATCTGGGTGGGCGTGCGCGCCGGGCCGTCGAATTCCTGGAAGATGTCGGGCCGCGCTTCGCGGTGCAGCGCGTCGATCTCGGCGAACAGCGCGCACATGCCGTCGTAGTCACGCGGCGAGCCGGCGCGAACGTTGATCGGCAGCGGCGGCAGCGCCGCCGCTTCGGTATCCTCGATTTTCTCTGCGAGCATGATGCTCTCCTCCGGTTGCAGGGTCCTGCCGCTGCGGGCCCGGAGGTGAGGTGTCGAAACAACAAAGCCGCCGGACCGCGGCGGCTTTGTCTGGTCGTGACCGAACGCGCCGCCCTATGGGAGCGACGTAAAATACCAGCGCGAGGCGATGGAGCGTCCGTTCATGGGGCGCCTCTATACAGCGCCGCGCCATGCTGGTCAACGTGCGCGGCGCTCCCGTGCGCTGCCCGAACCATAGGGAGCCATAGCATGCGCGTCGGCGTCACAGGGCCACGCCATGCCGTCGACGCGACCGGCGTTGCCGTGCGTTGCCGGAACCATAGGAAGCCATAGCATGCGCATCGGCGTCGACCTCGGCGGCACCAAGATCGAAGGCATCGTGCTCGACTCGTCGGGCATCGAGCGCGCCCGGGAGCGCATCGACACGCCGCAGGGTCCCTACGAGGAGACGATCGAGGCGATCCGTGCCCTCGTCGCGCGCCTCGAGCGGACGGTCGGCCGACGCTGCAGCGTCGGCGTCGCGACGCCCGGCGCGATCTCGCCCGCCACCGGCCTGATCAAGAACGCCAACTCGACCCGCCTCAATGGCCGCGCGCTCGACGCCGACCTCGCCGGCGCGCTGGATCGGCCCGTGCGGCTGGCCAACGACGCCAATTGCTTCGCCGTCTCGGAAGCAGCCGACGGTGCCGCTGCCGGCGCGTCCGTCGTCTTCGGCGTCATCCTCGGCACCGGCGTCGGCGGCGGCTTGGTGATCGACGGACGCCCGCTGACCGGCCTGCACGCGATCGCCGGCGAATGGGGACACAACCCCCTGCCTGCCGCGCAGGACGACGAGCGGCCGGGCGCGGCCTGCTATTGCGGCCGGCATGGCTGCATCGAGACGTGGCTCAGCGGCCCCGCCCTCTCGCGCCAGTTCCAGGAGATGTCCGGCCGCGCGCTGCGCCCGACCGAGATCGCCGATGCGGCGGAAGGCGGCGATGCGCCGGCCGCCGCGATGATGGAGCGCTATTGCGGCCGGCTGGCGCGCGCGCTGGGCAGCGTGATCAACCTGATCGATCCCGACGCCATCGTGCTGGGCGGCGGGCTGTCGCGCATCGCCCTGCTCTATCGCCGCGTGCCCGCGCTGTGGCACCGCAGCATCTTCAGCGAGCCCGGGCATATCCGCACCCGCCTGCTGCCGCCCCGGCACGGCGATTCGAGCGGCGTGCGCGGCGCGGCCTGGCTGTGGCCGCCGGCGTGACGCGGGCTCAGCACTTCGGCATCGGCAACTTCTCGATGCGCTCGATGACGTACTCGAAGCGCAGCTGGCCCGCCGTCTGCACGCCCAGGATTTCGATGCCGCTGTCGAGCATCACCGTGGACCACGTATAGGCCGGCTCGATCGCGTCCTTGCCGTCGCCCTCGAAGAAGGACATGTGCATGTAGAACGGCTCCTTGCCGGCGATCAGGTCGCCATCGCCCTGCGGCGGCGGCAGTTCGCGCGCGCGGCGCGGGGCCATGCCGATGATGCCGGTCATGCGCTGCGGCGGCTCGATCCTCTCGCCGGTGAATACCTTGTAGTCGAAGCCGTCCTGCCCGGCGCGCCGGTCGGCCAGCCCCTTGGCCAGCGCCGCCATCGGAAACAACGTACCCGCCGGCAGGGTGATCGTGCGCGTGTTGGGCGACGTGAACTTCGCTTCGCCCGCGCCGTCGTCCCTGAGCTCCGCGGAGCCGCGGACCACCGGTTGCAGGGCGCCGTCCACCGTGCTGCGGGTCTCGTAGCGCAGGCGCTTGCTGTCGAACGACTCGGCGCCGGTCATGGTCTGCTCAAGGCGAATGTCCTGGCCGCCGCCCGACGCGGTCAGGTCCAGATGCTGCCGCCACTCGAGCCCGTCGCAGGTCTGCTTCAGCTCGTAGGCGACCGAGCCCGAGGCTTCGACCGGCAGCGTGCCGGCGGCGACGGGCGCCGGCCGGATCTTGTAGAGCGCGCGGTGCGGCGCGAGATCCTTGATCTGCGCCATCGCCGGCAGCGAGAACGCGCAGAGCGCGGCGAGCACGCCGAGGAAACGGCCGCTCAGCATCGCGGCCGCGGCAGCGCCTCGATGCGCTGCAGCCTCGCGTTGATGGCGAGATCGCCATAGTCCAGGACCATCGAGCGCGCCACGCCGTTGGCTTGCAGATCCATCGACACCTCGTATTCCGGTTGGCCTTCCTGGTCGTTGGCGGCGAAGAACGCCAGCCGCACCAACCACGCCGGCTGGTTGCGCAACAACGCCAGATCCCCGCGCGGCGCCGGCGCCAGCTGTCGCCGGGGCGACGGGCCGATCACCGCGTTGACCTTGAACGCGCCGTCGAGCCGCGCGCCGTCGAACAGGCTGTAGGATTTCACCGTCTCGCCGGCGCGCGCATCGTCGATCAGCTGCGAGAGGTGATGCACCGGAAAGATGGTGCCCTGCGGCAGCGGGAACTCGCGCTCCTCGGGCTGGGTGAACTTCGCCTTGCCGGTGCCGTCGGGGGCTGCGTCGGCGACGCCGCGCAACTCGTCCTCGAGCTCGCCGTTCTGCGCGTTGCGCACGCTGAACTGCAGCGTCGTGCCGTCCTTGCTCTCGAGGCTGGCGAAGGTCGAGTCGGTGGTGAACTCGTCGCTGTCGGTGCGCAGGAAGGTCAGCTGGATGCGCTGCTTGGTCTCCCACGACTCGCAGGCATCGACGGTTTCGAGGATCATCGTGCCGCGCACGTCGACCACGCCGCTGGAACGCTTGGCGGTGCTGAGCCGCATCTCGTAGACGGCGCGGTGGGCGACCAGGTCGGCGGCCAGCGCCGAGCTGCCCAGCACGAAAATGCCCGCGCCGGCGATCAGGCCACCGCCGAGCGTTCGACAAATTGTGGTAAGAAACGACACTCCGAACGCCGGATGTTGGGGGCTGCGCCGAAAACCCAACGTAGACCACCACCGCCAAAAGTCGAGTCGCAACACGACGCAGGGGAGAGACGAGGCATTATGATCCACAGGAAACCACGCGTGCTGGCGACCCGGCTGTTTCCGCCTGCCGTCGAGGCGCGGCTCACGAGCGGCTTCGACGCCATCCTCAACCCTGCTGATCAGGTCCATGACGGCGCGGCTCTCGTCAGGTTGGCGGAGAATTGCGACGGCGTGATGTGCGCCGCCGGTGATGCTCTCAACGCGGCAACCATCGAGGCGCTGCCGGCATCGGTGAAGATCATCGCCACCTTCTCGGTTGGCTACGAGCATGTCGACGTCGCAGCGGCGGCACGCCGTGGCATTGTCGTGACCAACACCCCCGACGTGCTCACTGACGCCACCGCCGACATCGCGCTGCTCTGCCTGCTGGGTGCCGCGCGGCGCGCGCAGGAGGCCGAGGCGGTGCTGCGCCAACGTCAGTGGACAGGATGGGCGCCGACCCAGTTCATGGGCACGCACCTGGGCGGCAAGCGGCTGGGCATCTTCGGCATGGGCCGCATCGGCCAGGCCACGGCCGAGCGCGCCCGCGCCTTCGGCATGGAGATCCACTACAGCAACCGCTCGCGCCTGCCGGCGGCACAGGAGAAGGGCGCCACCTTCCACGCCGATGCCGAGGCGATGCTGCCGCTCTGCCACTTCCTGTCGATCAATGCGCCGATGACGCCGCAGACCCGCAAATGGCTCGACGCCAGGCGCATCGCGCTGCTGCCCGACGGCGCCATCGTGGTGAACACTGCGCGCGGCGGCGTGGTCGACGACGAGGCGCTGATCGCGGCGCTGAAGAGCGGCAAGCTGGCGGCGGCCGGCCTCGACGTCTTCGACGGCGAGCCGCGTATCCACGAGGGTTACTACGCCGCGCCCCACACCTTCCTGCTGCCGCATCTCGGCTCGGGCACGATCGAGACGCGCAACGCCATGGGCTTCAAGGCCCTGGACAATCTGGAAGCGTTGCTGCTGCGCAACGAGCGCCCGCCCAATGCGGTGGGCGCCTAGCGCCGTCCGCGGATAGAAGAACCCGCCGCCGCGAGATCAGCCCCCTCAGGTGTCGGCGCGGCGGCGGGTTGACCGGCCGAACCGAAGCGCGCCTCGCCAGGCACGTTCAGGGCGGCGGTCGAAGGATGGGTCGGGGCGTCGAAGTCCGGCGGCCTGTGGGTCGCCAGCGCTTCGCGCGCATCATCGCCGACCAGCAGCTGGCCGCCCTCGCGGGCGGATCGGGTGACCTCGACGCCGCTGTCGCTGCCGGCGCGGAACGGCGCATCGGGGTCGACGTGATAGGGATCGGGTGCACCCTCGGGCCGGTCCTTGCACAGCGGCCCGCCCTTCACGATGGCACGGAAGGCGCCGCAGTCGCGCTTGGTGTTCATCGACACCAGGTGGTCGGTGCTCGACTTGCCGGTGGTCAGGAGCAGGCCGCCGTCGGCGGCGTAGCCTCCGACCACCACGGCAACCGGGGCCGCGCAGCCGGACAGCAGACCGGCTACGCCGATCAGGAAAGCTGCCGCGAGAGGGGATTTCATTCTTGGTTTAAGACTCTGTACTATTTCATTGAAAAATATCCTGAATCCATCCTGCATTCAACTGAAAAATCAGGGCGCCTTGCCGAAGCGCTGATAGCATTCCAACAGGTATCCGCCGGCCAGCTTGCTG
>CAYNOF010000667.1:0-3031 GCA_964398335.1 uncultured Rhizobiaceae bacterium | reverse complement strand
AGCTCGAGCGGGTCGGACGCCATCATCGCGCGCGTCTGGCCGCTCATCCTCCAGGTCGGCCGTCGCCAGGTCTGATCGGCGCGGATCTGACGCTCGATCTCCTCCTCCGACATGCCGGCATAGAAATCCCACTTGGCGTTGTACTCGCGCACATGCTCGAGGCAGAACCAGCGGTACTGGCCGAGATTCTCGCGCGAGCGAGGCGCGCGGAACCCGCCCGCCTCGGCGCAGCCGGGATGCTCGCAGACGCGCAGATTCTCGGAGGGAATCTGCGTCGTACGAACCGATTTGCGCGGACCTCGGACCATCCTACATTTATGAGCGTGCCGACGGCACGCCTCAAGAAAGTTTCGTTCTTGACTCGGAGAGAAGCATGGGCGCCATCGCCGCCGCCATCGACCGCAAGCTGAGCGCCGCGCTGACGCCGGCCCGGCTGGTGATCACCGACGATTCGGCGAAACACGCCGGTCACGCCGGCGCGCGCGAGGGCGGCGAGAGCCACTTCACGGTTGATATCGTGTCGGCAGCCTTCGCCGGCAAGACCCGCGTGGCACGCCAGCGCATGGTCTACGGCCTGCTGAAGGACGAATTCGACGCCGGCCTGCACGCTTTGGCGCTGATCACCCGCACGCCCGAGGAGGCCGCCTGAGGATCAGGCCGCGGCCGCCCAGCGATAGCGCTTCGCCTCGCGCAGCAGGGCGCGGCAGGCCGGCTGGCGTGCCGCCTCGCGCGACGTCACCAGGGTGACCTGGCGGCTGATCGGCGGATCGACCAGCGGCCGCGCCGGCAGCCCGGGCGTGACCACCGAGAACTCCGGCAGGAAGGCGAAGCCCATGCGCGCCATCACCAGCCCCTGGATCCAGTCTTCCCGCGCACTGCGATACGTCGCATAGAGCCTGACGTCGGCGGCGTGGCAGGCCGCCAGCACCTTGTCGCGCATCTCGCAGGACAGGCGATCGACATAGGCCTCGTCCGAGACATCGGCCAGGCGCACGCCGTTGAACGCCTCGAAGCGATGGCCGGGCGGGAAGGCCACGACATAACGCTCGCGATAGAGCGGCAGGCTCACCAGATGCTCGGGGATGCCGGCGCCGTCGCTGACCACGGCCATCTGCACCGCGCCCTCGTCGAGCCCCTCGAGCACGCCGGCCGCGCTGCCGCCGCTGACCGCGACCTCGATGCCGGGCTGCGCCTCGCGCAAGGTGGCGAGGAAGCCGCCGATGCGGCCGGCGCCCACCGTATCCATCACGCCCAGCGCCACCGGGGCGCGGCTGAGCTTGCGATAGCTGTGCGCCAGATCGCGCGCGGCTTCGGCCTGCTCGACCATGGCGCGCAGGCGCGGATGCACCATCTGGCCGAACTCGGTGAGCGAGAGCCCGCCGGGGCGGCGCTCGAACAGCCTCTCGCCCAGCTCCTCCTCGAGCTTGCGGACCGCCACGGTCAACGCCGGCTGCGAGACGTTGCAGGCCGACGCCGCGCGCGTGAAGTTCAAGGTGCGCGCCGAGGCCAGGAAGTACCTGATCTGGTGCATTTCCATCGGCGTCTCCCCCGCCATAAACGGTGCCTATGGCAGCATAACCAATCGGTCGTTCCAAGCGCGGCGGCGCAAGCGGATGGTGCGCCACCACCAACAAAGGGGAAGCCATGACATCCGAACCCATGCTGCTGGCGCTCAGCGGCGCGCTCTGCCTCGTCCTCGCCCTGCCTTACACCATGGGGCTGGTGCTGAAGCTCGGCCTGCCCGTGATGGCCGGCAATCGCGAGAATTTCCCGGTCGTCGAGGGCTGGATCGGCCGCGCCAGGCGCGCGCATCTCAACATGGTCGAGAACCTGGTGCCGTTCGCGGCGCTGCTGCTGGCGGCCGCCGCGCTGAACAAGATGGGGCCGCTCACCGTGCTGGGGGCGCAGCTCTTCTTCTGGGGCCGCGTGGCGCACGCCGCCACCTATATCGCCGGCATCGCCTATGCGCGTACCGCGGCCTATCTGGTGGGCGTCGTCGGCATGGCGCTGATCTTCATCGCCATCGTGCGCTGACGTCTATTCACGCAGGGCAACGATGCCGGCGACCACGATCAGCGCGGCGCCGGCGATCGTCCACGGATCGGGGAACTGGCCGAAGATCAGCCAGCCCCAGACGATGGCGAAGACCAGGTTGAGGTAGCCGAAAGGCTGCAGGATCGCCGCCGGCGCAAAGCGGAAGGCGATCGAGTCAAGCACGAGGCCCATGGTGCCGCAGGCGCCCAGCCCCGCGAGCAACAGCCCGCCCGTCGCATCCGGCCAGCTCCAGAACAACGGCCCGACCAGGGTGAGCGCGGCCGCGCCGGCCACCGCCGTCCACAGCGCCGTGGTCGACGGCGAGTCCTCGCGGCTCACGATGCGCAGCAGGATCTGGTAGAGCGCCCACAGCGCGGCGCCGACCAGCACCAGCACGTAGCCGATGTTGAGATCGCGCAGGCCCGGCCGCACCACGACCAGCACGCCGATGAAGCCCAGCGCCACGGCGATCCAGGCGCGGCGCGCCACCGGCTCGCCCAGCACCGGCGCCGAGACCGCCAGCACGAAGAGCGGCGACGCGGCCGCCACCGCCTGCATGTCGGCGAGCTGGATATGGCGCAGGCTGGCGGCGAACAGGCCGGTCTCGACCACCAGCACCAACGCGCGGGCGACCTGCAGCGCCGGCCGCGCCGAGCGCCAGGCGGTGCGCTCGCCCCGGCGCCACACCGCCAGCGCCATCGTGGCGGCGAAGGCGAGGTAATAGACCCACAGGCGCTGCGCCAGCGGCAGCGACTCCGACATGCCCTTGTTCAGCGCATCGAATATCGAGAACGCCGCCGCGCCCGCGGTGAGGCAGAGGATCCCGGTGCGCACCAGGTTGGGCGTGGAGGAGGCGGCCGACATGCGCGCGCCTTGTATCACGCCGATTGCGCGCGCCAAGCCGCGTCGAGAGACTTAGCCTCACGACTGGACGGAGGGACTGTGATGCAGATAGAGTAGCTGTTTCTTGCGCTGAGCGCGGCGCTCTGCCTGGTTC
>CAYNOF010000666.1:0-1132 GCA_964398335.1 uncultured Rhizobiaceae bacterium | reverse complement strand
CGGCCCTCGTTCGCCTCCTGATATCGCACCGAGACCTGCAGGCCGCGATCGTGAAGTTCACTGCCGACACGCTGGAATTCATCGCCTTCGCCTCGACCGTCCTCGCGTCCGGCATGCGTGGGCAGGTGATCGTGCTGGGGCGAAGAACGGATCGCACGGGCACGAAATGGTCACTTCCCGCGCAGCCATCCCGGGCGAATGCTGACAGCACCCGGGAAACGACTCGCGCGGGAAGCACCATGCTGAAGATCGTCAAGGATTCCGTCCTCAAGGTCAGCCGCTCGCTGGGCTACGACATCGTCCCACTGCGCGAGATGAAGGAGCGCGACTTCGCGCTGCACCTGCGCGAGCTGCTGGCCAGCCGCCGGATCGACTGCGTGATCGATGTCGGCGCCAATGTCGGGCAGTACCGCGACTTCCTGCGCGAGCGGGTGCTCTACGACGGGCCGATCGTGTCCTTCGAGCCGGTCGGCCGCCACATCGAGATCCTGCGCGCCCGCGCGCGCGGCGATCGCGACTGGCACGTCGAGGGCTATGCGCTGGGCAGCAAGAGCGGCGCCATGCCGATCAATGTCATGGCCTCGGACCAGTTCAGCTCGTTCCTCGAGCCCGACAACACCAGGGTGTCGGATTACGGCGATCTCAACGTGCCGTGCCGCACCGAGCTGGTCGCGGTGCGCACGCTCGACCAGATCCTGCCGACCTTGCGCCAGCAGCTCGGCTTCTTCCGGCCCTATCTGAAGATCGACACCCAGGGCTACGACATCGAGGTGCTGCACGGCGCCGAAGAGAGCCTGCCCTCGATCAGCGCGCTGCAGACCGAGGCATCGGTGATCGGCATCTACAAGAGCATGCCGAGCTACATGGACACGATCCGCTATCTCAATGAGCGCGGCTTCGAGATTACCGGCCTCTATCCGATCAGCCGCGACCGCAGCCTGCGGCTGGTCGAGTTCGACTGCGTGATGATCAATGCTGCGATGGACGTGCCGGCGCGGTCGCGATCGCATCTGTCCTGAGCGGCGGCCGCGCGCTGCCTGCAATGGTGGCGTCAGCCGCCGCCAGCCGTTCCAGCGCGGCCGACAGCGCGGCCACGTCCTCATCGGCGACGAAGGTGCTCTGCGGCTGGGCC
>CAYNOF010000665.1:0-2488 GCA_964398335.1 uncultured Rhizobiaceae bacterium | reverse complement strand
ATCGATGTCGGACTGCGGCGCCAGCTGACCGCGGCCGTAGCCGCCGGTGGCGACCAGCGCGAGCTGCTCGGCCATGCTGGGATTGGCCGCCGGGAAGACGCGTTCGACGACGAAGTCGAACAGGCTACGGATCAGCTGATCCATCAGGAAGGAGGTGCTGGCCAGCACCGCCGGCCCGTCATTGGCGAGATGCGCGTCGGTCTCGATCTCACCTTCGAACCGCCGGCGGATCTCGCTGCGGCCTTTGGCCAGGGTTTCCTTGAACAGCGCCAGCACAGGAGCCCGCGGCGGCTCGCCGCCCTCGGCCGCGTCGCCGCACAGGCGTTCGACCTCGGCCAGCAGCGCCTGCCGGCTGATGATCGCGCGTCGACGCAGGATGTTGTCGTAAAGAGCCGCCATCGCGACACGCATCATACAAGCAGCCGGTCCGCCGTGATATCCGCCGTTCATGGCCCGCCGTCAATCTGGGGTCAGTTTGGCGCTGCTCAATGGGCCGGGGGGATCCTCCATCAACCAGGGAGGCGCGCATGCGTTCTCGTCTTTTCCTTGCCCTTGGACTTCTGGCAGCCTTGGCGGGCGCGCCGTCAGGCGTGTCGGCGCAGGCCACCAAGCCGGCAGCGCCACCGACGGTGCCGGCTCCGGCCACCGTCCTGATCGACATCAACTCGGCGGACAAGGCGACGCTGATGACCCTGGACGGGATCGGCGAGGCGCGCAGCGACGCCATCATCAAAGGCCGTCCGTACCGCGCCAAGAACGAACTGGCCGACAAGAAGATCATCCCGCAGGCGGTCTACGACAAGATCAAGGACCAGATCGTCGCCCGTCAGCCGCCGACCAAAAAGTAGGACTCGGCGGGCGATCCGATAGTTCTGCTTAACCGAAGCGCTGATTTTAAATAACATATTTTTAGTGTTTAAAATGGATATTTAACATTATCCTTGCGCGAGCCGATCGCCTTGGCGATATCACGGCGATGCGCATCACCCTCAGCCGCCTGCCGCCGCTCAATTCGCTGCGCGCCTTCGTGGTCGCGGCGAAGCACATGAGCTTCTCGCGGGCGGCGAGCGAGCTGCACGTCACGCCGGCGGCGGTGAGCCAGCAGATTCGCCAGCTCGAGGACTATCTGGGCGTCGAGCTGTTCAAGCGTTCGAACCGCAACCTGCTGCTGACCGCCGAGGGCCAGAGCTGCCTGCCCGGCCTGACCGAGGCGTTCGACGGCATCGTGCAGTCGCTGCAGCAGATCTCGGCCGGCGGCAAGACGGGTCCGCTGACCGTCTCGGTGGCGCCGTCCTTCGCGGCGAAATGGCTGGTCCCCCGGCTCGACGATTTCCGCAGCGCCGCGCCGGAGATCGACGTGCGCATCACGGCGTCGATGAACCTGGTCGATTTCGATGCCGACGACATCGACTGCGCCATCCGCTACGGCTCGGGCAATTACGCGCCGCTGTTCCACGAGAAGATCCTCGAGGAGACGGTGTTCCCGGTGTGCAGCCCGTCGCTGGAGGTGATCGGCCGCCTGCCGGCAACGCCGGATGACCTGCGCCATCTCACCCTGCTGCACGACGACAGCCCCGATCAGGATCCGAGCTGCCCGGATTGGCGCATGTGGCTGCGCGCCGCCGGGGTGAGCGGCATCGATTCCTCGCGCGGCGTGCGCTTCAACCAGTCGAGCCTGGTGCTCGAGGCGGCGATCGCCGGTCAGGGCGTGGCGCTGGCCAAGGGACGGCTCGCTGCCGACGACATCCGCGCCGGCCGGCTGATCCGCCCGTTCAACGTCTCGCAGACCCTGGACTTCGCCTATCACTTCGTCTGCCCGACGCGGAAGACGGCGCTGCCCAAGGTCGCGGCCTTCCTTTCCTGGCTGCGGGTACAGGCGGGCGGCGAAGCCGATATTGATTCGGCACCGGTGGCGGCGACACCATAGGCGCGATCTCCGGAAGGAGCCGCGATGCCCCGTTCCGTCCCGCGTCTCGCTGTCTCGTTACTGCTGCTGCTGATCGCGTCGCTGGCCACGGCACGCGCGCAGTTCGACCCGGCCAGGGTTCCACCGCAAGCATCCGGCGTCGCCGCGCTCTACCCCGAGCCGCGCGTCACCTACACCACGCCGGCCTTCGTGCCGGGCCGGGCCGACTTCACATCGCATGCCGAGCTCACGGCGTTCCTCGCCACGACGACCCAGGGCGTGGCGCATGCCGCCTTGCTTACCGTGGGCCAGTCGCAGGAAGGCCGCACGATCGCCGCGGCGATCTTCGCCCAGGGCGGCCTCGATATCGCCGCGCTGCGCCGCAACGGACGGCCGAGCGTGCTGATCATCGGCCAGCAGCACGGCAACGAGCCGGCGGGCGGCGAGGCGGCGCTGGTGATCATCGATCGGCTGGCACGCGGCGATCTCGCGCCGCTCCTGGACAAGATCAACGTCGTGGTCGTGCCGCGCGCCAATCCCGACGGCGCCGAGGCATTCCGGCGCACCACCGCCAGCGGCATC
>CAYNOF010000664.1:0-3738 GCA_964398335.1 uncultured Rhizobiaceae bacterium | reverse complement strand
GGTGTCTTGGGTCATGCCCGCATCATCGGGACTGGCTCCTGACAACGTCTTGTCAGTAGAGTCCGGCCGTGCGACGCGCCGACCGCCTGTTCGACATCATCCAGATCCTGCGCACGGCCAAGCGGCCCGTGACGGCGGCCGCGCTCGCCGAGAAGCTCGAAGTCACGGCGCGCACGGTCTACCGTGATATCGTCACCCTGCAGGCCAGGCGCGTGCCGATCGATGGCGAGGCCGGCGTGGGCTACATCCTGCGTCGCGGCTTCGACCTGCCGCCGCTGATGTTCACCACCGAGGAGGTCGAGGCCATCGTGCTGGGCGCACGCATGATCCCGCGCCTGCGCGATGCCAAGCTGCAGCGCGCGGCAGAGAGCGTGCTCGACAAAGTCACGGTGGTGTTGCCCGAGCAGCTGCGCGAGCAACTGGCCGCGCCGCGCTTCTATGTGTCAGGCGGCAATGCGCGTCTGGCCAAGGGCATCGATCTCGGCGCCTTGCGTGGCGCGATCCGCGACAACAGGAAGATGCGCATCGTCTACGTCGACGAGAAGGGCAAGCGCACGCGGCGCACGATCTGGCCGATCGCCATGGCCTACTACGTCGATGTCACGGTGATCGGCGCGTGGTGCGAGCTGCGCAAGGACTACCGCCACTTCCGTGTCGAGCGCGTGGCGTCGTCAAGCGTGCTCGATGAACAATTCGTGTCCACGCCCGAATTGCTGCAGGGCTGGATGGCGCTGGGCAAGGAGCGTATGGAGGAGCCCCTCTGAGGGGAGACCGCGATGATCCGCACGGTTCTGACACTCGTCGTGATCGCTTTGCTTGGCGCCGCCACGGCGCGGGCCCAGAGCTACGACCAGCTCAGCTCGTGGTGCTACGGCGATTCGACGGACGATCAGACGATCCAGGGCTGCGACGCGGTGATCGCCTCGGGCCGCGTGCAGGGCAACGATCTGGCGGCCGCCTACGGCGCGCGTGCCTACGCCTACAACCGCAAGGGCGACTATGCGCGCGCGATCCTCGACCACGACATCGCCATCCGCATGAACCCCAATGACGCGATGCTGTGGAACAACCGCGGCTGGACCTACAACAACATGCGCCAGTACGAACGCGCGCTGCAGGATCTCGACCAGGCGGTCCGCCTGAACGCGCGGCTGGCCGAGGCCTACAACAATCGCGGCGTCTCCTACAACGGCATGCGCCAGTACGACCGCGCCATCCAGGAATACGACGAGGCGATCCGCCTGCGGCCGGGCTACCCCGTCGCCACGCGCAACCGCGACCTCGCGATCCGCAACCGCGATCAGGCCCGTGGCGGCGGCGTGACCACCGCTCCCACTCCGCCCGCTCCGACCGGCCCTCCCACCACCGGCAACAGCAACGGCGGCCCCGCCAGCAGCGGCAGCAACCTCGTCAAGGAGCGCCTGGGCGAGATCGCGCCGCGCTGACATCGTCGTCCTGGGCGTCGGCGCAGGACGGCGATCACGCCGCGCCGCCGCCTCGGCCGATGTTGCGCGTGGCGTACATCAGGCCGGTAAGGGCGGCGAACAGGGCCAGCGAGCCGCCGAGCAGCGACCAGTTCTCGGCCTGCAGCAGCAGGTAGAGATAGGCGAACAGCGCGGCGCTGGCGGTGGCGAACAGCAAGGTGAAGCGGCGCTGGTGCGTGGCGTGCCAGGTGTACCAGGCGGTCTGCGCCACGACGCTGGCCGCCGCCAGGATGTAGGCCACGACAAAGCCCATGTGCTCGCCCGCCGACAGCAGCAGCAGCGGGAACAGCGCCATCGCCGCGCCCGACAGCGCGTACTGCACGGGGTGCAGACGCGAGCGCCCGGCGATCTCGAAGGCGAGATAGAGCGCGAAGACGCAGCCCACCGTCAGCAGCCCGTACTTCAGCATGCGGTCAACGCCGCGATAGGGCGTCACCGGCTGCACCAGGTTCACGCCGAAGGCGGACTCGGCCAGCCGCTTGATCAAGGTCGTCGAGGAGTCGTCGGCCGAAGTGCCGGCATTGCCGAAGCCGCGGCCGAGGATCGAAACCTGCCAGCGCGCGTCGAAGCGGTCCTCGCCGATGTGCTGCTCGACCGGCCGGAAGGGCCCGAAGAAGCCGGGATCGGCCCATGGCGCGCTGACCTTCACTTCGGTGAGGTTGCCGGCCGGCTCGAAGGCGATGCGCTCGCTGCCGTTGAGCGCGAAGCTGATCTCGAAGCGCACGCCGTCGGCCAGGCGCGCCGCGTCGAGGCCGGCGATGGCCGCATCGATCGCCTCCTTGCGCCGGCGCTCCACCACCATCTCGGGCCCGCGCGTCGCCGGCTCGAAAGTCAGCGGTACGCCGTCGATCGTGGCGCTGGTGATGCGCAGCGCGCGCAGGTCGCCGGCCGCCAGCATCAGGCGCGCGCCGCCAAAGCGCAGGCGCGTGATCGCGCTGATGCCTTCGCCTTCGCGCTCCTGCCAGCGGAAGCGGCCGCTGAGCTTCACCTCCGAGGTGTAGACCACCGCCTCGAACATGCCGCGATGGCGGATCTGCGGCTGCAGCCCGACGTCGATCGTCAGCTCGTCCGGCAGGATCAGCGCTTCGTCGCGGCCGCGGATCGAGTCGTGCGGCACCAGCAGCAGCGGCCCGAGCAGGGTCTGGTTGTAGCCCCAGGACGAAGTGATCTCGGCCCGCGCCGACTCCAGCAGGCGCGACCGGTCGTTCACCGTGTCGGCGATCAGGCCCAGCGGCAGGCCGTAGCACAGCGCCAGCAGGGCGAGCAGCGCCATCTTCAGGCCGAGCCGCACGCTGAGCGGCCAGGCGGCGATGATCTCGCGCGTCGTGGGCGCGCGCGTTGGCCGTGCCTGAGGGCCGGAAGGGGGCGTCGGGCCGGCGGTGATGTCGGTCATGGCTGCGCGCTCTCCTGCTGCCTGCGGGCTCAAGCTGCGCGCGCCGTCGGTGGCCGGCGAGGCGCGCCGGTGCGCGGCGGCCGGAAAGATCGTGCAAATCCGGTGCAGTGCCCGCAGGCGCCTCGACATCGCCGCGATGTGCGTGTTTCCTGCACAAATGGCACGCATCCTGGTGGTCGACGACGACCGGCACATCCGCGACGTGGTGGTTTTCGCCCTGCGCAAGGAGGGCTTCAGCACCTGCGAGGCGGCCGACGGCATCGCCGCGCTGGAGGGCGTCGAGAAGGAGAAGCCCGACCTGGTCGTGCTCGACGTGATGATGCCCGAGCTCGACGGCGTCGAGGTCTGCCGCCGCCTGCGCGCCGGCAGCGCCGTGCCGGTGATCTTCCTGTCGTCGAAGGACGGCGAGGTCGACCGCATCGTCGGCCTCGAGCGCGGTGGCGACGACTACCTCGTCACGCCGTTCAGCCCGCGCGAGCGGGTGGCGCGGGTGAAGGCGGTGCTGCGCCGCCGCAGCGAAGGCGCCTCCGCTGCCGCGCCGGCCGCCGAGGGCGAGCCGCCGCCCAACCGCGTGCTGGCGCGCGGCGGCCTGGCGCTCGATCTCGACGCGCATGTCGCGAGCTGGGACGGCACGCCGATCACGCTGACCGCCACCGAGTTCGCGATGCTCAAGGCGCTGGCCGAGCGGCCGGGCAAGGTGTTCTCCCGCGACAACCTGATGGACCTCGCCTACGACGACCGGCGCTATGTCAGCGACCGCACCATCGACAGCCATGTGCGCCGCATCCGCGCCAAGCTCGCCGCCGCCGGCGGCGCGCCGATCGAGACCGTGCACGGCGTCGGCTACAAGCTGGTGATCGC
>CAYNOF010000663.1:0-3115 GCA_964398335.1 uncultured Rhizobiaceae bacterium | reverse complement strand
CCGAATACGACAAGCATCGCTGGATGATGCCGGACATCTTCGTCGATCTGGCCAAGGGGCTGGAGCGTGGCTGCTTCGACTACATGATCATCGAGGACTCCTCGATGGTGCCCTACACCTACAAGGGCAGCCACGACACCTATCTCCAGTACGGCGCCAGCTCGCCCAAGCTCGATCCCGCCGTCCTGGTGCCGTGGCTGGCGATGGCGACCAGGCATCTCGGCCTGGTCCCGACGCTGTCGACCTCGGAGTATCCACCCTACCTGCTGGCGCGCCTCGTCAACTCGCTGGATCACGTCACCGAGGGTCGCATCGGCTGGAACTGCGTCACCGGCAGCAATGACGGCGCCGCCGAGAACTACGGCCATGTCGGCCAGCGGCCGCACGACGAGCGCTACGAGGTTGCCGACGAATTCGCCGACGTGGTCACGCGCCTCTGGGAGGCGTGGGATGAGGACGCGGTGGTGCTCGATCCCGCCATCCCGATGTTCGCCGACGGCAAGAAGGTCCATCCGATCAACCATGAAGGCAAGTACTTCAAGGTGCGCGGGCCGATCAACGCGCCGCGCTCGCCCCAGGGAAGGGTGCCGATCTGCCAGGCCGGCGGATCGGCGCGCGGCCAGGCCTTTGCCTCCAGATGGGCCGACACGAACATCACCAACGCCGACACCGTGGAAGGCATGACGCGCTTCCGCGAGGACATCCGCCGCCAGGCCGTGGGCTGGGGCCGCAATCCCGACGAGATCAAGGTGCTGTATCTCGCCTATCCGATCGTCGACACGACGATCGAGGCCGCCCGCGAACGCCGTCGGCTCGAGCAGGAGGATTTCGGCAAGCATCTCGACCTGCAGCTCTCGGGCATGTCGCGCCTCACCAACATCGACTTCGCGCAGTTCGATCCCGACGAGCCGCTGCCGGAGCACCTCAGGACCAACGGGCACCAGTCCTCGCTCGCCAAGTGGATCGGCAAGACACCCCGCTCGCTGGCGAGCGGGATCAACAGCCGGCAGGGCATCGACCTGGTGGGCACCCCAGATCACGTTGCCGGCCTGATGCAGGAGATCATGCAGGAGGTGGGCGGCGACGGCTTCCTGCTGTTCAACGCCCACTTCGACCGCCGCTACATCATGGAGATCTGCGACGGCCTCGTGCCCGAGCTGCAGCGCCGCGGCCTGACGCGCAAGGCCTACGCGCACAAGCACTTCCGCGACAATCTGATGGAATTCTAAACGCGAACCTTATGCTCCGGTTTGCCGCCACCGTCGCCACGAGCAGGTTCTAAGCTATTGAATTGATTGGCGGACCCGGCGAGATTCGAACTCACGACCTCTGCCTTCGGAGGGCAGCGCTCTATCCAGCTGAGCTACGGGTCCGGCGCGGCGGGACCATACTGGATCGGCTATGAAGGGGCAACCGCAGCGAGGCCAGGGACCCGTCATGAGCCAGTCATTCGTGCAGATCGAGAAGGGGCTGGGCAGTGCCGGCCGCATCGCCGTGGTGCGCTTCGATCGCGGCGCCGCCGTCAACGCCCTGTCGCCGGAGGCGATGCGGCAGTTGCGCCGCGCCGCGGAGTCCTTCGAGGACGATCTCGAGACCTCGGTCGTGATCCTCACCGGCACGGCCAAGTCCTTCTGTGCCGGCTTCGACCTCAAGGACGGCGAGGGTGCTGAGCGCGCCGCCGCAGGGATCGGTGCGCGCCGCCACCTGCAGCGCATCGGGCCCCGGATGTGTCGCGCCTGGCAGGAGATGGATCAGGTGACCATCGCCGCCATCGAGGGCCATTGCATCGGCGGCGGCGTGGCGCTGGCGGTGGCGCTGGATTTCCGCTTCTGCGGCCGCTCGGCGCATTTCCGCGTGCCCGAGGTCGAGCTCGGCATGAACATGAGCTGGGGCACGATCCCGCGCATGGTGCAGCTGTGCGGCCCGGCGCGCACCAAGCAGGCGGTGATTCTCGCCAGCGATCGCATCTCGGCGGCCGATGCGCATGAGTGGGGACTGGTCGAGACGGTGTGCGACGACGGCAAGGCGCTCGATCAGGCGCTGGCCTTCGCCGAGCGCGTCGCCATCCAGCCGCCGATTCCCGTGCGCATGACCAAGCAGACGGTGAACCGCATCGCCGGCGCGCTCGACGACCTGGCGAGCCACATGGACTACGACCAGTTCACGCTCACGTCGCTGACCGACGACTACCGCGAAGGCGTCGCGGCCTTCCTCGAGAAGCGCAGGCCGAAGTTCAAGGGACGCTGACCTGTGGCCTTGCGGCGGCGCTTGCCGGTGAATAGGTTGATTGTGTCGAAAAGGACCTGAGCGGCATCGGTAAGCCCGCTCCCTCTCGTCACCTGAGAGGCTCCGTGTCGCCCGCCTGGGCGAACCCGCGACAAGCAACGGCGAGTTCGCTGTGGCTTGGCGCGTGTTCGGACGTCCATCTGCACGCAACGAGTTCGGCGGCTCGCACCCACGAAGGAGTGCAGCGATGCCTATTATCCGTGCCCGGACCCCCATCATCACCCAGATCAACGTCTTCACCGTGCCCGAGGGTCGGCAGGACGCGCTCATCGAGCATCTGTCGCGGGCCGCCGAGGTGGCGCGTGAGGTCGAGGGATGGATCTCCGCCAGCCTGCATCGCAGCCTGGATGGGACGCGCGTGGTGAACTATGCGCAAAGCGCCGATCGCGAGGCGGCGCAGCGCGTGATCAAGCATCTGATGGCCCATGGGCTGATCGACCGGAACAAGGCGTTCGGCGAGGCGCACCCCGGCCTGTATGAGGTTGTGTTCACGCTTGAACGAGAAGGCTGAGTGACGGGAGCCGCCGGCGTCGCGTCGGCGCTCTCCATCAATTCTTGATCGGCGCCGGATCGGGCCGGCCGGGCAGCTCGGCGATCACCCGCTCGCGCTCCTCGTCAGTCATCGAGATCCAACGGCCGACTTCGGCGGCGGTGCGCTTGCAGCCGCGGCACAGGCCCGAGGCCGCATCGATGGTGCAGATCGCGATGCAGGGAGAGACGATCCGCTTGCGGACGACGGCGGTCATCACCCTTCGCGCTTGGTGCTGAGCGCGCTGAGCTGCGCCTGCAGTTCCTCGAGCTTGCGGCGCAATTCGTCGAGGCCCTGGCC
>CAYNOF010000662.1:0-1977 GCA_964398335.1 uncultured Rhizobiaceae bacterium | reverse complement strand
CGAGGATCACCAGGCTGAGACGTGCGCGTGCCTCGTCCAGTCCGTTCAGCACGTCGTTGAGATCGATGGTCTCGTACTTGACGTCGCGTTCGTTGGCGAGCGCGGCATCGATCGGCACGAGGTGGTTCAACCCGCGCACCTGGATGCCATGGCCGGCGTAGTAGAAGAGACCAACGCCGCCCGGCGGCACCTTGCCCGAGAATTCGTACAGCGCCTCGACGAAGGCGCGGCGCGTCAGGTTCTCGCGCTCGATCACCTCGAAGCCGGCGTCGCGCAGCACCTTGGCCATGGCGCGCGCGTCGTTCACCGGGTTCTTCAGCGGCTCGGCGTTCTGGTAGGCACTGTTACCGACCACCAGCGCGATGCGGACGTCCTTCTCCGCCCAGGCCGGGACGCAGAAGCCCAATAGAGCAACGACCACCAGGACGAAACGGGCCATCCCCCAAACACTCCGCACAAGCCCTGTCAAATCATAACACTCGCCTGTCAGGGGTCAACGATCCGCATGCGCGTCACGGCGGCGCGGCGTCTATCGGGCGGTCAGCTCCGTGACAGGTTGCCCATCGGGCGGCTGCGTCAGCGCCTCGTAGATCTGCACCGGCTGCTCGCGGCCGCGCACCTGGATGCGGTCCAGCCTGCGCCAGGCGAAGCCGGCGCCGGCGGCGGTGACGGTGGCCTCGGCGGCGAGGATGGCGGTGCCGTACTGCTTGTTGGCGTTCTCCAGCCGCGCGGCGAGGTTCACCGCGTCGCCCATCACCGTGTAGTTGAAGCGGCGGTGCGAGCCGATATTGCCGACCAGCACCTCGCCGCTGTTCAGCCCGATGCGCTGGGCGAGCGGCCGGTCGGCAAAGGGTCCGCCGGCGGCGTTCATCTCCGCCAGCCGGCGCTGGCAGCGCAGCGCGGCGCGCGTGGCGGCGGCGGCGTGCGCGGGATCGTCGGCCGGCGCGCCGAACACGGCGACGATGGCATCGCCGATGTACTTGTCGACGAAGCCGCCCTCGCTTTCGATGATGTCGGTCATCGCCGAGAGATAGGCGTTCATCAGCGCCACCACCTCGTCGGGCGGCAGATGCTCCGAGAAGGTCGAGAAGCCGACGACGTCCGAGAAGTAGATCGTCACCTCGCGCAGCTCGCCGCCCAGCTGCGGCGGGCGGCTCGAGGCCAGCATGCGATCGATGATCGAGGGCGCGAGATAGAGCGCGAAGCTCTGGCGCAGCAGGCGCTTGTCGCGATCGACGATGGTGGTGCGATAGCCGATCGCCAGCGCCAGCGAGGCCAGCGCGGCGGAAAGCGGCTGCAGGGTCGGCAGTGCCACGCCGCCCTGGAACACCAGCGTCGCGGTCGCCAGCCAGGCCAGCGACAGCGTGATCCAGGCGGCGAAGGCGCGCAGCGGCGAGAGCGCGAAGGCGGCCAGGGTGGCCAGCCCGGCAAAGAGCACCGACAGCGCCGCGATCGCCGGCCAGCGCCATTCGGTCACGGCGTCGCGGCGCAGCAGGTTGGCGACCGCGGTGGCGTGGATATAGACGCCGGCGATGGTCTGGCGCGACGGCGCCGTGCCGGCATTCGTGGTGATCGCGCAGCGCGGCGCGTGCGCACCCTCGGGCGCGGTGGCGAAGCGCTGCGACGTGAGCCTGCGATCCTCGACATCGAGCAGCGTGCCGATCAGCACCACTTTGCCGGCGAAGGCGTGCTGGAAGAACGCGCGGTCGGCCTTCTCGCCGCAGGCGCGCAGATCGGCCAGCGAGTAGGTCGGGATGGCGTCGGCGCCGCCGGCGAAGTTGAGCGTCAGCGTATCGGGCACGGCAGAGGGCACGCGGTAGCCGCCCAGCTTCAGCCGGCCGTCCTCGTCCCACGCCGGCTCGGCGTGCAGCGCGCGCGCCGCCAGCTCGACCGCCATCGACGGCACGCGCGCGCCGTCGATGGTGAAGCTGAGCGGCAGGCGGCGCACCACGTCGTCGCCGTCGCTCCAGATGTTGA
>CAYNOF010000661.1:0-1653 GCA_964398335.1 uncultured Rhizobiaceae bacterium | reverse complement strand
ACGACGTGCGCTGGACGCAGGAGCGCGGCGAGCACCATCTCGCCGACACCCATGCGCGCGACCTGATCGCCACGGCCGAGCTCGCGCTCGACGCCGACGGCAGGTTCCTCGCCATCCGCGCCGACGCCATCGCGAATTTCGGCGCCTATGTCTCGACGGTGAATCCCACGATTCCGACCGGCGGCATGGCCAAGGTGCTGACCGGCCTCTACGACATCCCGGCCGCGTACATCGCGATGAAATGCGCGGTCTCGAACACAGCGCCCGTCGACGCCTTCCGCGGCGCCGGCAAGCCCGAGTCGCTGCTGATGGTCGAGCGCCTGGTCGACCTCGCCGCGCACAAGCTCGGCCGCAACCCCGCCGAGCTGCGCCGGCAGAACTTCATCAGGCCGGACAAGTTCCCCTACCGCACGTCGCTGGGTTTCACCTACGACAGCGGTGACTACGCGGCGCTGCTCGACGCGGTCAATGCGAAGGCCGAGATCGCCGGCTTCGCCGCGCGCCGCGCCGCGAGCGAGTCGCGCGGCCGCAAGCGCGGCATCGGCTACTCCGCGCATATCCACGGCACCGGCGGCTGGAGCGACGAGACCTCGATGAACACCGTCGGCGCCGACGGCACCCTCGAGGCGATCACCGGGACGCAGAGCCAGGGCCAGGGCCACGCCACGGTCTACGCCCAGGTGATCGCCGCCACGCTGGGCGTGAACCCGGATCGCATCCGCGTCGTGCAGGGCGACACGCTGAAGGCACCGCGCGGCGGCGGCACGGGCGGTTCGTCCTCGACGATCATCTCGGGCGCGACCATGAAGCGCGCCGCCGACGTCGTCATCGCGCGCGCCCGGGACCAGGCGTCGGAACTCCTGGAGGCGGCGCCAGCCGACCTCGAGTACGCCGACGGCACCTTCACCATCGTCGGCACCGACAAGCGCGTCGGCCTGTTCGAGATCGCCCAGCGCAAGGGCCCGATCGAGGGCCGCGCCGATTTCGCCGACAAGATCGAGAGCTGGCCCACCGGCGTCGCGATCTGCGAGGTCGAGGTCGATCCCGAGAGCGGCCATGTCTCGATCGACCGATTCTCCTCGGCGGTCGATGTCGGCACGGTGGTCAATCCGCTGCTTCTCGACGGGCAGTTGCACGGCGGCTACACGGCCGGCATCGGCGGTGCGCTGCTCGAAGACGCGGCCTATGACCGCGAGAGCGGCCAGCTGCTGGCGGGCTCGCTGATGGACTACGCGTTGCCGCGCGCCGACGACGTGCCCGCCTTTGTGCAGACCACGGTCTCGACGCCGGCGCCGTTCAACATCCTGGGCATCAAGGGCGTCGGCGAGCTGCCGACCAACGGTGCGCCGGCAGCCGTGCTCAACGCCGTCATGGATGCCGTGGACGCGCATGACGAGGGCCGCATCCAGCTACCCCTCACACCGGAGCGCGTCTGGCGCTTGGCCAATCGATGACAGATACCTTCGACGTGATCATCGTCGGTGCCGGCTCGGCCGGTGCCACCCTGGCGGCGCGACTGAGCGAGGACGGACATCGCCGCGTGCTGCTGCTGGAAGCCGGCAGGGATTTCCGCTCGGCCGAGACGCCGCCGGAGATGGCCAGCATCAACCCGCTGCGCATCATCGTGCCCCAGCACCTGCA
Organism: uncultured Rhizobiaceae bacterium; assembly: GCA_964398335.1. Classification (GTDB taxonomy): domain Bacteria; phylum Pseudomonadota; class Alphaproteobacteria; order Reyranellales; family Reyranellaceae; genus JAFAZJ01. Next base: position 12 of record CAYNOF010000661.1, on the reverse strand, counting down.
GGCGCTGTACCA
>CAYNOF010000660.1:0-2571 GCA_964398335.1 uncultured Rhizobiaceae bacterium | reverse complement strand
CCGCAGGCAGCGGCGCCGCGCCGCTGGAGGCGCTGCTCGTCTCCCTGAGACGCAGCACCGAGGCCTGGGCGGGCACGGTCGACGGTGCGGTCGCCTGCATCTTCGGCGTCGGCCCGCTGTCGCTGCTGGGCGGCGAAGGCTGTCCCTGGCTGCTGGGCTCCGACCTGGTCGAGCGCAACGCCTTCGGCTTCGCGCGCCGCAACCGCGCCGTGGTGGCGCGCTGGCTGCGGACCTACCCCGTGCTGCGCAACTACGTCGATGCGCGCAACGGCCAGGCGATCCGCTGGCTCGGCTGGCTGGGCTTCACGCTCATGCCGCCGGTGCCCTACGGCGTCAGCCGCCTGCCATTCCATCCCTTCGAGCTGAGGATGACCCATGTGTGAGCCCACGATCATTGCCATCGGTTCCGCCGTGATCGGCGGCATCGGCAGCATCATGCAGGCGCAGGCCTCGGCCTCGCAGGCGGCGTACCAGGCGCAGGTGGCGCGCAACAACCAGATCATCGCCCAGCGCAACGCCGCCGACGCGCTCAAGCGCGGCGAGGTCGAGGAGGACAAGGTGCGCCAGCGCACCGCTGCGATCCTGGGCCAGCAGCGCGCGCGCCTGGCCGGGCAGGGCAGCGTGCTCGACGAGGGCTCGCCGCTCGACATCCAGATGGATACCGCGGGCCTGGGCGAGCTCGACGCGCTGACCACGCGCAGCAACTATCGCCGCGAGGCCTATGCCCAGGACGTGCAGGCCATGAATTACGGCGCCCAGGCGGCGCTGTACGACAGCAAGGCCCAGACCAGCCTGCTGAGCAGCTGGCTGTCGAGCGGCGGCTCGCTGCTCGGCGGACCCGCGGGCGGCGGCAAGGTCCAGAACGGGCTCGGCTTCGGCTGGACGAGCGCGTCCCCGTGATGTCACAGAAGGTCCGCGTGACCGGCGATGAACCGGGCGCCGACCAGCGCGTTGCCGGCGCGGTGGGAGGCCGGGGCGAGGTCGGCGAAGCGGCGTTGCGGGGTGGTGGGTGAGTCGGGCGCGTACATCTGAATCACGGCGTCGAGGATCTCCTGCGGCGTATTGTCGACCGAGGTGAAGCCGCGCAGGGCGAAGGCACGCTCGTTGTAGGTCGACTTCATGTAGCCATCGGTCATCGTCGTGGCGAAGCGGATCGTCCGACGGCCGCGCTTCATCAGCCGGGGCAGCACGCGCGACGTCGGACCGAAGGGCGGCCCGCCGTAGAGGAACATGTAGTTGGTGACCAGCGTCGGCCGGCCGAACAGGTGAGGCATGAACATCGGACCGGAGTTGGTCGCGATGAAGAAGCGGCAGCGCGCCGCGAGATGGACGTCGAGGGCGGGCGTGCGCGCGCCATGGCGGGCATAGTCGATCACGCGCTCCATCGGCGGCAGCGGCGACATGGAGGGATCGCCCAGGCGCACGACCCAGTCGCCGCGATCGGTCACGGCGCGGATCGCGGGCAGGTAGTCGGCGATACGGAAGGCGCGCTGCCGATGGCCGTCGTCGCCGTGATAGCCGCTTTCGCGCACGTGCAGGCAGACGAACGGCGCATCGTCGGGCAGGCCGATTTCGCCGGCCAGGACGCGGCCGGCGGCGATCTGCTCCGGATCCAGGCGCAGCAGCGGCCGCTCGCCGTGGCGCGCCCACCACAACGCCTCGATCACGTTGCAGGCTTCGCGGGCGAAGATCGTCTTCTGGCCCGGCCATGACAGCAGGTCGAAGATGCGCAGTCCCGTGCCGCATACCAGCGGCGCCAGCTCGGCCACGCGAACCGGGTCGGTCTCGATCGCGATCTCGCCGGCGTATTGCCGCAGCAGGGCGGCATTGGCCACCACCTCGGGCCGCGACACGACGACGATGCGGTCCCAGGCGGCGAGGCCCAGCCGCTTGAGCTTCACGACGTACTGGATGAGGCCGATATGGCCGATATTGCGCGTCCACTCCTCGCCCAGCAGCAGGTCGCCGCAGCCGCCGTGGCGCCGCTGCCATTCGGCCTGCAGCGCGGTCTTGTGGCGCAGCACGTCGAAGGCGGTGGCGAAATCGGCGTCGATGTTGACGAGGTCCTCGGCCAGCATGGTGGCCGCCTCGATCCGCAGTCCGTCGGCCGCAGCCGCGTTCTGGCCGATCTGCTCCAGCAGCAGGGCGGTGGGCCTGGGGCGGCCCGGCGGCGCCGTCGTTCCCTGATCGGCATAGCGGCGCAGCAGCGCTTCATAGGCGGCCAGCGCGGTGTCGGGATCGCCGCGCCGCGCGGCAACGCGCTCGGCCGCCAGCGGCGCCAGCGGCTCGGCGACATCATCCTTCACGCCGCGCGGAAGCCCGAGCCAGGCGCGCCAGGCCGACATGGCGGTGGAGATCAGGGTGGTTCAATCCTTGGCGCGGGGTGCTGATATCTGCCGGCGTTTGCTCGTCCTTGTCCAGGCCGAACGCCGGATCGCGGCAGGATCCACTAGCGCGATTGCGCCACCAGCATGTCTTTGGTAAGCGGGTGTGACATGGGACATGCAACCCGCAAAGGCGGCCAGGGGCGTCTCGGACAAAGATGAAGATCTCCGTCGTCACACCGCTCTA
>CAYNOF010000659.1:0-5837 GCA_964398335.1 uncultured Rhizobiaceae bacterium | reverse complement strand
CTCGTTCACCTATGTCGGCCAGACCGCGGTGACGATCGGCGCGTTGACCGACGCCGCCGCCAAGTCGGTCGCGGGCATCACCACCACAAATCACGATATCACCGTCGTCGCCGGCAGGGGCGGCGTCAGCGGCGGCATCCTCGTCGACCAGGCGGTGGATGCCGGCACGGCGACCGCGCGGCTGCAGACGGACAAGGGCGATGTCACGCAGGGTGCAGCCGGCGTGGTCTCGGCCGGCAGCCTGCTGGTCAACGCGATGACCGGCGCGGTCCATCTCGCGGTGGCGGCCAATGATGTCGGCATCGTCGCCGGCCAGAGCGCCGGCAGCTTCCGGCTGCTGGGCGCGGGCGCGCTGCGCATCGGCGCGGTCGCAGCCGACGCCCTGGCGCTGACCACGGCGGGCACGGGCATTGCCGCGACCAACGCCGATATCGCGATCCAGGCCGCCGGCGCGCTGTCGATCGAGCAGAAGCTGAGCGCCGGTACCGGCGCCATCCGCCTGCGCACGACCGTCGGCGGCGTCAGCCAGACCACCGCCGGCACGATCCTCGCGCAGTCGTTGCTGATCGACTCCGCCGCCGACGTGGTGCTGACCGCGGCGGCCAACGATGTCGACGTGCTGGCGGGCCGTGCGGGCAGCGGCCGCTTCGCCTATGCCGATGCCTCCAGCCTCATCGTCGGCAGCGTGAGCGCCGACGGCGCCGGCCTCGGCCCGGTCCTGCCGATCGGCCCGCTGGGCGGCATCCTGACCACCAATGCCGACATCACGGTGGCCGCCGCCGGCGGGCTGAGCCTCGACGAGGCCGTCAATGGCGGCACGGGCGGCACGATCCGCCTGCGCGCCGGCACCGGCGACCTGACGCAGAGCGCCAAGGGCATCATCACCGGCGGCACGCTGCTGGCGGTGTCGGCCGGCGGCATGGTCGACCTGCAGGGCGCGAAGAACCTGATCCAGCGCGCCGGCGGCGCGGCGGGACTCATCGCCGGCGAGGCCTTCACCAGCTTCCTGTTCGCCAACAGCGCGTCGCTCACCGTCTCGACCGCCGCCGTCACCGGCGATGCCGTCGTCGCCGGCGCCACCGGCGTCACCGCGAATTCGGGCAACGGCGCCACGGCGCGTCTCGTCGACCTCGCGGTCGGCGCCGGCGATCTCACGGTGAGCGGTCCTGTCGGCTCGGCCAACGGCATGATCGTCTACCGCCGCACCAAGGATGGCGTCGCCGGCAACATCACCGTCGGCGGCGACGCCGGCACGCCGGCGAATTCGCTGGGCACGGCCAGGCTGATGGTGATCGACATCAGCGGAACGGATCCGGCGCTGCTCTACGGCGCGACGCCGGGCACCCAGCTGGGCGGCCTGTTCACCACGCCGACGCCGCCCCAGGGCTTCAGCCCGCTCAACCAGATCGGCAGCATCAGCGGCGGCAAGATCAGCGTCGGTGCGATATCGGCTCCCGATTCCACCGTCTACCTGTTCGGCAGCGGCGCGACGCTCGAGACCTCCGCGACCGGCTCCGCCTTCGGCGTGCTGGGCGTCTACGGCAACGGCCTCGACGTCAAGCTCAGCACGACCGTGCGCAACATCGATCCGCGCACCGTGCGCTTTGTCACCGATCCCTACAGCGGCCCGCTGGTCGGCAGCAGCACCGCGGCGTTCTTCGTGCGCCACAGCGGCGTGCCCAATCCCAAGGAGCTATTCAACGGCTGCCCGATCGGCACCGTCAACTGCACCGTCTTCCAGACGCCGGTCGCCGCACCATCCTTCGACAACGACAGCGTCATCATCGGCGTCGGCGGCCAGCCGCTCGACGATTCGGGCGTGGTGCTCACCAACCAGGGCAACGAAGAGCTGATCTTCGAGCACAGCGACGAGCGCGACAAGGACAAGGGGAAGTAGCTCCCTCAGACCGCGACGCTGGCCTCCGTCCGTCCGGTCAACGCGCGGAAGACGTCGAGGCTCAACCGGCCGAAGGCTGCCGACGCGCGCAGCTCGACGGTGCGCGGGCGCGGCAGGTCGATGGCGATGTCGGCGGCGATGCGGCCGGGCCTGGGCGTGACCACCACGACGCGGTCGGACAGGAACACCGCCTCGGCGATCGAGTGGGTGACGAAGATCACCGTCTTGCGCGTGCCCGAGGTCTCGCCCCAGATGCGCAGCAGCTCGAGCGCCATGTCGTCGCGCGTCATGGCGTCGAGCGCGCCGAACGGCTCGTCCATCAGCAAGAGCGGCGGATCGAGCAGCAGGGCGCGGCAGAGCGCGGCGCGCTGCTGCATGCCGCCGCTGAGCTCACGCGGCAGCTTCTCGGCGAAGCCGCCCAGGCCGGCCATGTCGAGCAGCTGCAGCGCGCGGCCGCGCAGGCCGCTGGCGTCGCGGCCGGCGAGCTCGGCCGGCAGCAGCACGTTCTGCAGGATCGAGCGCCACTTCAGCAGGATCGGCGCCTGGAAGACCATGCCGATATCGGGGATCGGCCTGGTCACCTTCCGGCCGGTGACGTTGACCTCGCCCCGCGTGGCGGGCCTGAGGCCGGCGACGATGCGCAGCAGGGTGGACTTGCCGCAGCCCGAGGGGCCGACCAGCGAGACGAACTGGCCGGCGCCCACGCGCAGCGAGATGTCGGCGAGCGCCTCGACCGGGCCGCTCGCCGCCATGTACGTCATGCCGACCTTCTGCAGGTCGATCAGATCATCCGACACGCCGAGAGACTTTACTTCGGCATCTCGACCTTGGTGTAGAACGAGGCGTTGAACACGTCCTTGCACTCGACCTTCTTGGGCAGGCCCATGTAGGTGTTCACCAGATCGACCGAGTCGCACATCTTCTTCTCGTCGATCGCGCCGATGCCGCCCTTGGCGTAACGCTCGGTCTTCATCAGGGCGATGCCCAGCAGCATGTTCGGCGCGGTCGTCTCGACGTCGACCTCGGGCACGCGCTTCTTCATGATCTCCATCGCCGCCTTCGGGTCGGCGATCACGTCGCGCCAGCCCTGGTAGGAGGCCTCGAGGAAGGCCTTCAGCACCGCCGGCCGCTCCTTCATGGTCTTGGCGCTGGCCATGATCGACATCGAGTACATGTCGAAGCCGAAATCGGCCCAGTTCATCATCACCACGTTGCCCTTGCCGGCCGCCTTCTCGTAGAGCGGCAGGCCGGTGCTGTAGTCGCCGACGCCGTCCATGCGCTTCTCGGCCAGCGCGGCGATCTTGGCCGCCGGCTCGATGTTGACCCAGGAGACCTTGCTGGCGTCGATCTTGTTGACCTTGGCGAAGGCCGGGAACATCTGGCGCTGGCTGTCGCCCGGCGGCGCGCCCAGCGTCTTGCCCTCGAGGTCCTTCGGCGTCTTCAGCGGCTTGCCGGCGAGGCTGAAGATGTTGAGCGGCGTCTTGTCGAACACCATGCCCACCACCTGCACGGTCGTGCCGCGCGCGCGCGAGGCGATCACCACGGCGGCGTCGGCGAGGCCGGCATCGGCGCGGCCGGTGTCGACCTTGGCGATCGAGTCGCCGGAGCCCTTGGAGTTCTCCAGCGTCACGTCGAGGCCTTTGGCCTTGTAGTAGCCCTTCTCCAGCGCCACCCAGTAGGCCGCGTGGTCGCCGACCGCGAACCAGTTCAGCGCGAAGGTGAACTTCTCCTGCGCGTTCGCCGTGCCGGCCAGCGCCAGCAGCGCCGCCAGCGCGATCGATCCGATCCTCACCATGCCTTCTCTCCGTCGTTTGAGATTCATTCCACACCCTCGGCCCAGGGCGCCCACAGCCGCGCCACCAGGACCACCACGCCATAGAGCGCCAGGCCGACGGCCGAGATCCAGATCAGCGAGGCGAAGGCCACGGCGGTGTTCATGCTGCTCTGGGTGTTGGCGATGACGTAGCCCAGGCCGTTCTGCGAGGCGACGAACTCGCCGACGATCGCGCCGACCACGGCGGCCGTCGCGGTGATCTTCAGCGAGCTCAGGATATAGGGCAGCGCGTTGGGGATGCGGATCTTGAGGAAGATCTTCCACTTCGGCGCAGCGAAGACGCGCCCGAGATCCAGCATGTCGGTCTCGATCTGCGACAGGCCGACGGCGGTGTTGATCACGACCGGGAAGAAGCCGATCAGCGCGCCCATCACCATGGTGGGCAGGATGCCGTAGCCGATCCAGATCAGCAGCAGCGGCGCGATCGCGACCTTGGGCAGCGTGTTGACGAAGACCAGGAACGGCATCAGCGCGTTGGCGATCAGCGGCGACCAGGCGATGGCGGTGCCCAGCGCCACGCCGACGACGGCCGCCATCAGGAACGCACCGACGATCTCCAGCGTCGTGATCCCCAGGTGCGGACCCCACGAGAAATCGCTGTACAGCAGCGCGTCCCACACCATCCGGGGCGACGGCAGCAGGTACGGGCGAATCTCGAACACGCTGACGGCGGCCTGCCACAGCGCCAGCAGCAGCGCGAAGAGCGCCACCGTCGGCCAGTACTGGCGCACCAGCGCGCGCAGCGTCATCGCCTCGATCTCTCTGCTATCATGCGCCTCCGTCCGACGCCGGAGTGATGATATTCCGTGAAACTGTCGCTGTGCAATGAAGTGATCCGCGAACTGCCCTTCGCGCGTCAATGCGCGCTGGCGAAGGCGCTGGGATACGAAGGGCTGGAGGTCGCGCCGTTCACCTTCGGCGACGAGGCCTACGCCATGTCGGCCGCGCAGCGTTCCGAAATCCGCAACGTCTGCGGCGATGCCGGCATCGCGGTCAGCGGCCTGCACTGGCTGCTCGCGGCGCCCGCGGGACTGTCGATCACCAGCCCCGATCGCACGGTCTGGCAGAAGAGTGTCGACGTCCTGCGCGCGCTGGTCGAGATGTGCGCGGAATTGGGCGGCGACTATCTCGTGCACGGCTCGCCGGCGCAGCGGCGTGCCGACGGCCCTGATGACGCCAGGCGGGCCGAGGAGGCCTGGCGCATCGCCGCGTCGGAGGCCGGGCAGGCGGGCGTGACCTACTGCATCGAGCCGCTGGCGCGGCCGGACTGCAACCTGGTCAACACGCTGGCCGAGGCGGCGGAGATCGTGCGCCGCAACGGCAATCCGGCGCTGCGCACCATGATCGACACGCTCGCGGCCGCGCACGAGGAGGCCGAGCCGGCGGCCGATGCGATCCGCCGCTGGATGCCGTCAGGGCTGCTGGCGCATGTGCAGCTCAACGACCGCAACCGCCGCGGTCCGGGGCAGGGCAGCGACAAATTCGCTGATGTGCTTCGCGCGCTGAACGACACCGGCTATACCGGCTGGATCGCCATGGAGCCGTTCATCTACGAGCCCGACGGTCCGACCTGCGCCGCGCGCATGATCGGCTATGTGCAGGGGCTGATGGAGTACGCGTCGTGAAAGTGAAGCTGGAAGCCGCCGACCGCTTCGAGCGCGACCACAGGCTGCGCCTGCCGTTCCGCTTCGGCGTGATCACCGTGACCGAGGGCACGCAGGCGATCCTGCGCGTGCGCATCGCGCTGGAGGACGGCCGCACCGGCGAAGGCGTCGCCGCCGAGGCGCTGGGCGCCAAGTGGTTCGAGAAGAGCCCGGCCTTCACCGACGCGCAGAACCTCGACCAGCTGCGCCAGGCGCTGCAGATCGCCATCGAGCACTACCAGGGGCGCGGCTGGGATACGCCGTTCGGGCTCTATGCCAACACCTACCGCCGGCAAATCGCGCGCGGCGAGGCGCTGGGCCTCAATCCGCTGGTCGCGTCCTACGGCCCGGCGCTGCTGGATCGCGCGATCATCGACGCGGTGGGCAGGGCCACCGGCCAGTCCTTCGCGACCATGATCGCGGCCAATGTGCCGCGCATCGGCGCCACCGATCTCACGCCCGA
>CAYNOF010000658.1:0-6059 GCA_964398335.1 uncultured Rhizobiaceae bacterium | reverse complement strand
GGTGCCCACCGGCACGGCCATGTCGTTGGCGCACAGATGCTGCAGTGCCGCTTCGGCGTCGCGGCCCTGCAGCAGCAGCTTGGAGAACGAGCTCTGGTCGAAGATCGCCACGCCTTCGCGACAGGCGCGATGCTCGCGGGCGTTGGCGGCGAACCAGTTCTGTCGTGCCCAGCCGTATTCCAGCGCCGTTGACTGGCCGTCGACGGCGAACCAGTTGGGCCGCTCCCAGCCCATCTTCGAGCCGAACGAGGCGCCGCGTGCCTTCAAGCGATCGTAAAGCGGCGAGCGGCGCAGCGGGCGCGCGGTTTCCAGCTCGCGGTTGGGCCACGGCATCTTGTAGTGCAGGCCCAGCACCTCGGCGACGCGCGCCTTGAGCCACTGCTCGTTGGCGTTGAAGCGGGCGAAGCGGCGGATGTCGACCGGCCACAGGTCGAGCGTCGGATCGCCGTTGACGATCCACTCGGCCAGCGCCTTGCCGGCGCCGCCGGCGCTGGCGATGCCCATCGAGTTGAAGCCGGCGGCGACGAAGAAGTTCTTCAGCTCCGGCGCCTCGCCCAGGATGTAGTTGTTGTCGGCGGTGAAGCTCTCGGGCCCGTTGATGAAGCGCTTGGTGCCGGTCTTCTCGAGCGTCGGCACGCGGATCAGCGCGTTCTCCATCAGGATCTGGAACTGGTCCCAGTCGTCCGGCAGGAGCTGGAACTCGAACGGCTCGGGGATGTTGTAGGCCTGCGCCCACGGCTTGGCCTCGGGCTCGAAGCCGCCCATCAGCAGGCCGCCGACCTCTTCCTTGAAGTAGATGTAGCCATCGGGATCGCGCAGGCATGGCAGGTTCGGCTGCACGCCCGCGATGCGCTCGGTGACGATGTACATGTGCTCGCAGGAGAACAGCGGCACGGTGACGCCGACCATGCGGCCGATCTCGCGCGCCCATTGGCCGCCGCAGTTCACGACCACCTCGGCGGCGATGTCGCCCTTGTCGGTCGACACGCCGGTGGCGCGGCCGTCCTTGACGTGAACCTTGGTGACCTTGGTCTGCTCGAAGATGCGCGTGCCGCCGCGCCGCGCGCCGCGCGCCAGCGCCTGCGTGATATCGGCGGGATTGGCCTTGCCGTCGCCCGGCAGCCAGGCGGCGCCGACGAGGTCGTCGGTGCGCATGATCGGATAGAGCTTGCCGGCTTCCTCAGGCGTCAGCAGATCGCAGGTGACGTTCTGCGCCTTGGCCATCGCCGCGACGCGCTTGAGCAAGGTCATGCGCTCCGATGTGCGCGCCACGGTGAGGCTGCCGCACTGCTTCCAGCCGGTGGCGAGGCCGGTCTCCTCCTCCAGCCGCGCATAGAGGTCGGTCGAGTAGCGGATCAGCCGCGTCATGCTGGGATGGGTGCGCAGCTGGCCGACGAGGCCGGCGGCGTGCCAGGTCGTGCCGCTCGACAGCCGGCCCTTCTCGATCAGCACCACGTCTTTCCAGCCGAGCTGCGTCAGGTGATAGGCCACCGAGCAGCCGACGATGCCGCCGCCGATGATGACGACGCGTGCCTGCGTGGGCAGCGCCGGAGGAGTGTCGGTCATGGGCTCACAATTTGCCGGTCAGGGCCGCTTCGTACATCTGGCGCATCTCGGGGACGCCGGCCTGCACCGGGTTGCCGCCGGCGGTGGGATCGACCGCGGCCATCTCGGCGAAGTGGTCGAGCATGTCTTCCTTCACGCCGAGATCGGCGAAGGTGTTGGGGATGTCGAGACGCTTGCGCAGCTCAAGCACCCACTGGAGGAAGCCGTCGAAATCGGCGCGCGGCAGGCCCAGATAGCGGGCGAGACGCGCGATGCGCTCGGCGATGGCGTCACGGTTGAACACCAGCACATAGGGCATCGCCACCGCGTTGGTCAGGCCGTGATGCGTGTCGAGCACGGCGCCGATCGGATGCGACAGCGAGTGGATGGCGCCCAGTCCCTTCTGGAACGCGGTCGAGCCCATCTGCGAGGCGGCCAGCATGTGGGCGCGCGCCTCGATGTCCTTGCCGTCGGCGACGGCGCGCTCGAGGTTCTCCTTCACCAGCCGCATGCCTTCGACCGCGATACCATCGGCATAGGGGTGATATCCCGGCGCGCAATAGGCCTCGAGGCAATGGGCGAAGGCGTCCATGCCGGTCGCGGCGGTGAGATGCGGCGGCAGGCCGACCGTGAGCTCGGGATCGGCGATGACGATCTTCGGCATCATCTTGGGATGGAAGATCACCTTCTTGGTGTGCGTGGTCTCGTCGGTGATCACGCCGGCGCGGCCGGTCTCCGAGCCGGTGCCCGCGGTCGTCGGCACGGCGATCACCGGCAGGATCGCGCTCGACTCGGCGCGCGTCCACCAGTCGCCGATATCCTCGAAATCCCACATCGGCCGCTTCTGGCCGGCCATGAAGGCGATCACCTTGCCGGTGTCCAGCCCGCTGCCGCCGCCCCAGGCGATGACGCCGTCATGGTTGCCGGCGCGCAGCACGGCCACGCCGTCCTCGACGTTCCGCGCCACCGGGTTCGACTTCAGCTTGGAGAAGATCACCGTCGGCACGCCCGCCTTCTCCAGCGCGATGAAGGCGTCGGCGATCATCGGCAGGCCGGCCAGACCGGGATCGGTCACCAGCAGCGGCTTGAGGATGCCCAGCGCCTTGCAGTGCTCGGCCAGCTCCCTGATGCGGCCGGCGCCGAACTTCACGGTCGTGGGATAGCTCCAGTTGCCGACAGGCGACTCTGACATGGGGCCTCGGATGCGGTGGTGATGCGCGCCGACCTTAGCCGGTCGCGTGGCGGAGATGGAACGATTTCGGCCGCGTCAGATAGTCGAACCCCAGCCGCGACAGGGTGCAGCCGCGCCCGGTGTCCTTGACGCCGGTCCAGGCCAGCTCCGGATCGAGATAGTCGCAGCGGTTCATGAACCACGTGCCGGTCTCGACCCGATCGCCGATGCGGATCGCCGCGGCCTCGTCGCGCGTCCAGATCGCCGCGGTCAGGCCATACGGGCTGTCGTTCATCAGCCGGATCGCCTCGTCGTCGGAGCCGACCTTCATGATGCCGACCACCGGACCGAAGCTCTCCTCGGTCATCACGCGCATCGAGTGGTCGACATCGACCAGCACCTGCGGCGCCATGTACGGCGTGCCCTCGCGATCGGCGGCGAAGCTCCTGGGATCGACCAGCGAGCGTGCCCCCTTGCCCACCGCCTCGGCGATCTGGCCGCGCACGAAGCTCGCGGCCGAGGCGCGCACCATCGGCCCCAGCGTGGTCTCGGGGTCGAGCGGATCGCCCAGCCTGTACTGCCTGGTCAGCGCGACGAAGGCGTCGACGAAGCGCGGATAGAGCTGCTCGTGCACGTAGATGCGCTCGATGCCGCAGCAGCTCTGGCCGGCGTTGAAGAACGCGCCATCGACCAGGTTCTCGACCGCGTGGTCGAAATCGCAATCGGGCCGGACATAGGCCGGGTCCTTGCCGCCCAGCTCGAGGCCCAGGCCGATGAAGCGCCCGGCGGCCGCGCGCGTCACCGAATGGCCGCCTTCGACCGAGCCGGTGAAGCAGACGAAGTCGATGTCGGGCGAGCCGATCAGCTTCTCCGTGTCGGCGTGCGAGATATGCAGCACCTGCAGCAGGCCGTCGGGCAGGCCGGCGGCCTTGAAGCCCTCGGCGAAGCGTTCCGCCACCAGCGGCGTCTGGCTGGAGTGCTTCAGCAGCACCGCGTTGCCGGCGAGCAGCGCCGGCACCACCGCGTTCACCGCCGTGAGGTACGGGTAGTTCCACGGCGCGATGACGAAGACGAGGCCCAGCGGGTCCTTGCGGATGAAGCGGGTGAAGCCCGCCTTCTCGCTGGTCGCGACGTCGGCGAGAGCGTCGGGCGCGAGGCCGGCCATGGTCGTGGCCCGTTCGGACAGGCCGTTGACCTCGCCCGGCGTATAGCGGATCGGCCGGCCCATCTGCCGGGTGAGCTCCAACGCGATGCCGTCCTTGCGAGCCTGCATCGCCTCGACGAAACGGCGCACCAGCGCGGCGCGCTCGGCCACCTTCACCGCGCGCCACGCGCGTTGTGCGGCCCGGGCAGCAGAAACTGCAGCGGCGATTTGCGCCGCGCTGGCCAGCTTCAGCGTGGCGACGATGGAACCGTCGATCGGCGAACGAACATCAAACGTGGTCATGTCTTCCGACATGCTTTCAAGCGTCTTTGGGAGCGCCGGCGTCCCGCCGGCAGGCGGCGCCTTGCGCCGCCCTCATGAGTTATCACCGGCCAGGCGGACCCGCGCGGACCACTCCATCTTCCCCCTCCCCTCTTGTGGGGGAGGGCTGGGGAGGGGGTGGCCACACACGCGATACCTCGTCCTGAGCACCCCCCCACCCAACCCTCCCCCACAAGGGGGGAGGGCTATGAGTTGCCAGCGGCGAACCAGGATCAAGCCAGCATAGCCTGATTAGCCGGCGGAACGCCGGCGCTCCCAAATCAGATGATCTCGAAATAGCGATCGAGCTCCCAGTCGCTGATGTGCTTGCGGAACTCGCGCTCCTCCCAGTCGCGGGTGGCGGCGTAGTGGTCGACGAAGGCGTCGCCGAACAGCGCGCGGGCCGCCTTGGATTTGTGGAAGCGTTCGGCCGCTTCGGTCAGCGTGCGCGGCAACTGGGATTTCGCCGGATGCGTCTTGGCGTAGGAGTTGCCGTCGACCGGATCGCCCGGATCGAGCTTCTGCTCGATGCCCCACAGGCCCGAGGCGATGGCGGCGGCCAGCGCCAGGTACGGATTGCCGTCGGCCGCCGCCACCCGGTACTCGACCCGCGTCGATTTCTTCGAGCCGGGGATCACGCGCAGCGCACAGGTGCGGTTCTCGACGCCCCAGCTTGCCGCGGTCGGCGCCCAGAAGCCGGGGATCAGGCGGCGGAAGGAGTTCACCGTCGGCGCCACCATGGCGAGGAATTCCGGCATCAGCGCCTTCTGGCCGGCGACGAAGCTGCGCATGGTCGGGCTCATGCGATGCGCGCCCGTCTCGTCGTGGAAGGCCGAGACGTCCTTGCCCTTCTGCCACAGCGACATGTGGATGTGGCCGCCGCAGCCCGGCCAGTCCTTCGACCACTTGGCCATGAAGGTCGCCATCCAGTCGCGCCGCTGCGCCAGCACCTTGGTGAAGGTCTTGAACAGCGCGGCGCGGTCGGCCGCCTCGAGCCCGCCGCTCACCCGCAGCGCCGCCTCGAGCACGCCCGCGCCGGTCTCGGTGTGCAGGCCCTCGATCGGGAAATCCATCGCCTCGCCGAGCTTCAGCATGTCGGCGTACCACTCCGCGTGCACGGAGTTGCGCAGCATCGAATAGCCGAAGAAGCCCGGCGAGATCGGCTTGAGGTTCCTGAAGCCCTTCTCGCGCACCGTGAACGGCGTCTCGGCGAAGACGAAGAACTCGTACTCGAAGCCGGCCCAGACATCGAAGCCCATCGCCGACGCGCGATCGAGCACGCGCCGGAGCGTGCCGCGCGGGCAGATCGTCTCGGCCGGTCCAATGAACTCGCAGAGGAAGAACAGGTTGCCCGGCTCGGTGGCGATCTCGCGGCAGCTCTCGGGGATGATGCGCACCTGCGCGTCGGGATAGGCGGTGTGCCAGCCGGTATAGGTGACGTTGTCGTAGAGCTGGTCGTTGCTGTCCCAGCCCAGCACCACGTCGCAGAAGCCGAAGCCGCCGTCGAGCGCGCCGAGGAACTTGTCGACATGCAGGTACTTGCCGCGCAGCACGCCGTCGATGTCGTGCACGCCGACCTTCACGTGCGTCAGCTTGCGCTCCTTCAGGATCTTGCGGACATCGGCCGCTGTCTTCACCTGCCGCGGATCCATGCGGTCATTCTCCCCGTTCGACGATCGCGTTCTCGCGATTGACCCATAGTGGCGAGCGCGCGAGGTCGATGAAAGTCCTCTCGTCGGCCACCAGGATCTTTCCCGCCGCGCGCGCCGCCGGATCGCGCATCGAGCGCTCGAACGCCGCCTCGTCGGCCCACCACAATTCGGCGATGCCGTCATACGGCTCGGGCGCGCCGCGCACGCCGCGCAGCCCGGCGTCGAA
>CAYNOF010000657.1:0-11314 GCA_964398335.1 uncultured Rhizobiaceae bacterium | reverse complement strand
GTCCCGAGCGCGATCGCCCCGAGCGTCGCGAACGGCGCCGCGGTCGCGATCGGGATCGCGAACGGTCGCGCGATGGCGTGACGGAGACCGGTGGTTACGAAGGCCCGACCCGCACCCGTGCCGGCCGCGAGGATCGTCCGCAGGACGAGGCGCCGCGCGAGCGCCGCCGCGAGCGTGAGCCGCGCCGCGAGGAACCGCGCCACGAGGCGATGCGCCAGGATGACGATCGTCGCGAGCGCCGCCGCGGACGTGGCCGCGATCGTGACGAAGGGCCATCGGTGGTCGGCTTCGGCGATTCGGTGCCGGCCTTCCTCGCCAAGCCCGTGGCGCCGCGTCGGCGCCCCGCTCCGCCGCCTTCGACTCCCTCGGCCAGCGAGGCGATCGACGCCGACGGCGCGGGCGGCTGATGCAGACGATCTTCATCCTGGTGAAGTGCGAGCTCGGCAAGGCCTACGAGGTCGCCGACAACGCCGTGCAGAGCATCGAGCAGGTGTCGGAGGTCCATTCGATCTCCGGCTCCTACGATCTGCTGATGAAGTGCTATCTCGACGACGCCACCGATATCGGCCACTTCGTCACCAGCCGCGTGCAGACCCTGCCCGGCATCAAGGACACCTACACCTACATCACCTTCAAGGCCTTCTCCTGAGGCCTGGGCGGCGCGAGGCTGCGCGCTGCCAGCGCCGCGGCAACGGCGGCGAAGACGAACATCAGCGGCTCGACCTCGTGGCGGAAGCGGTTGTTCTCCAGCACCTCCACGAGGCAGGTCGCGAGCTCGACGACGACGAACAGCGAGCCGACCACGAAGGCGCGTGAGCGTACCGAGTCCGACTCGGCGCGCCACGACATCCAGCCGCGCGCGAACAGCCAGGCGGTGAGCCAGACCGCGAAGACCAGCACCACCAGCAGCGACGGTGCGTTCGACTTTTGCGGCCCGCCGACGATCGGCAGCCACAGCACCCGGTCGAACAGATCGATATAGGCGCGCAGGCGCTGGACGTTGTCGCCATCCTTCGTCGGCCTCTCCTGGCCGCTCGCGAGATAGATGTAGTGATGGCTGGGGCTGAGGAAGATGCGCGTCGCGCGGCGCACATTCTCGAGATAGAGGCCGGGCGACGTCGCGATCATGCACGGCACCGCCTTGGCGAAGCGGTTGGCGGCGGTGAGGATCTCGAGCGAGTTGTAGTCGCGCAGGTAGGGATGCGCCGCCGCCAGGCGGCGGCTGGCGGCGATGAACCCGGCATCATTCTGCACGTAGCCGCGATAGGTCTCGGTCCAGGCGAAGGCGCCGGCCTCGACGATCGAATCGCAGCCGCCGCGCTGCACCGCATGGAGCAGCGCCGGACGCGGCACGTCCACGGTCACCATCCGCGCCGCATTCATCGGGCCCCACGAGCTCGCGGCGAAGGTGTCGAACAGGACCCAGTTCTTGGCGTAGACCAGCAGCGGCAGCGAAACCGACGCCGCCGCCAGCGGCAGGAAGCGGCGCAGCCACGCGCCGCGCCACGGCAGGCAGGCCAGTGCGCAGGCCAGCGGCACGATGGCGAGGTGGAAGGTCGCGCGACTGAGCGTCAGCGTCCACATCGCCAACACGAAGCCCAGGAAGGCGGCGCGGCGCTGCGATCCGTTGAACTCGCTCGCGCACCAGGTCGCCAGCAGCACCATCGCCGCGACGAAGCTGGTCGACAGCGGGAAGTTCTCGTAGAGCAGCGCCGCCGGCATCACCGCGAAGATCGCCGCCGCGACGAAAGCCACGCCGCTCGCGCCGCTCAAGCGCGTGATCAGGCGGTAGATCAGCACCGTCGACAGAAGGTTCGAGGCGGTGGCGACAACGTAAAGCAGCGCCGCCGTGCCGAAGAGCTTCAGCGAGATGCCGTAGAGCAGGTTCCACAACGGCGGCTGGCTGTGCAGGTACCACAGGCCGGGCGCAAGATGGTCGCGCAGGATCTGCGGGTTCTGGAACTGCCAGTGATCGGGCAGCTGCGCCGTGGGCGCGACACCGGCGGCGGCGGCGCACAGGCGCGCAACGACGAAGAGGACGAGCAGCGCCGGCAAATGCCAGTCGCGCGCGGCCGCGGCCATGCGGCCGGTGTCGGCTGGCATGTCCGCGCCTCCTTCGACTACCCCTACCAAGCCGGCCAACGGCGCCTTTAGACCGAGGTTCCCGCGACCAGGCGCACGACAATCCCGGGGGCGGAAACGAACGCCCCGCGGCGGTTCATCCATTTTGGTTCATTGCCTGCGCGACAATCGCGCCGGCACGTCATAGATGTTGCTGCAGCTTCAGTGCGGCTGCGGGAACAACTCAAGGCTGCACACCGGTCAAACGGACATGAGGGTGGCTCCACCATGTGCAAGACGTTCTTCCTGAAGCCCGGTCATCTCGCCCGCTGCGATGGCCTCTGGTACGAACCCGGCATCCTGCTCGCCGTCGCCCAGGGCGACAGCGTCGAGCTGTTCACCGCCCGCAAGGGCATGCCCGAGAACAGCTGCGGCACCTTCAGCTACCAGCAGCTCGATCGGGCCGAGCCGCCTGCCGGCATGCTCGACGCCGAGAAGACGTGGAAAGAGCTGGCCGCGGCCAACCGCGTTCACTGAAGCCGTCCACCCCTTCGGGAGGAGGCTCCCATGGAACGCATCATCCGACTTTGCGTCGAGCTGCAGCCCGAGGGCACCTATCTCGGCGCCAGCGCCGACATGCCAGGCCTCGTCGCCCGCGGCCGCACCATCGGCGACACGCTGCAGAGCGCCGAGACCATCGTGCGCAACCTGATCGCCAACGCCGGCTTCGCCTTCGACCCGCTGGTGGTCCTGGCCTGATCGCAGCCTTGCCTCTGGCGAGGCCCGCGACCGAAGAGGAACAGCGCCGTCCAGACGGCGTGGATCCCAAGATCGCCGTGAAACCTGTGCCTGCTGCCGACCATCCCGGCAAGGAACGCGTCGACCGCATAGACGACGCGTGAGTCAGGCCAGAGCCCGAGCGGCCGCCTAGGCCCACACCTTCTTGTACAGCTCGACGATCTCGTCCTTGGTCGGCACGCGCGGATTGTTGTTGGGCGAGCCCGACGCCAGCGCCTGTTCCGCCATGGTCGGTATCAGCGATACGTATTTCGACTCGTCGATGCCGTAGGCCTTGGGCGTCGGCACCTTGAGGTCGGCGTTAAGCTTCGTCAGCGAATCCAGCAGCATCGCGACGGCGGTCTGGTCGGAGACTTCGTCGCCCGCTACGCCCATGGCGCGCGCGCAATCGGCGTAACGGTCGAGCGCGGCGTTGGCGGAGAAAGCGGTGATCGCCGGCAGCAACATGGCGTTGGAGAGGCCGTGCGGCACGTGGAAGAAGGCGCCGATCGGCCGGCTCATGCCGTGCACCAGCGCCACCGAGGAATTCGAGAACGCCATGCCGGCCTGGGTCGCGGCCAGCATCATCTTCTCGCGCGCCGCGCGGTTGTCGGGCTGGTCGCAGACGGTGCGGATGTTGTCGTGGATCAGCCGCATCGCCGATTTCGCCAGGCTGTCGGCATGCGGGCTGGCGCGCTTGCTGACATAGGCCTCGATCGCGTGGGTCAGCGAATCGATGCCGGTGTCGGCGGTCAGGCGGTACGGCTTGGTGAGCGTCAGCTCGTAGTCGACAATGGCCGCGGCGGCCATGCAGGGCACGCCGGCGATCAGCATCTTCTCGTCGGTCTCGGTGTCGGTGATCACGGTGAAGCGCGTCACCTCCGAGCCGGTGCCGGCCGTGGTCGGGATCGCCACCAGCGGCAAGCCCTGATTCGGGATCGGGTTGGGCACCTTGTACTGGCGCATCTTGCCGCCATTGGCCGCCAGCACGCTCATCGCCTTGGCGGTGTCGATCGGCGAGCCGCCGCCGAAGGCCACCAGGCTGTCGTAATTGCCGGCCCTTAGCGCCACCACGCCGGCTTCGATGATGTCGGTGGTGGGGTCCTCGACCGTGTCGGCGAACACGTCGAAGGCGACGCCGGCTTTCGCCAGCGCATCGGTGCAGGCGGCAAGCTTGCCGCTCTTGACCATGAACTTGTCGGTAACCACCAATGGGCGGGTGCCGCCGACCTGCCTCAACGTGTCGGCGACCTGCGACACGGCGCCGCCGCCGATGACGATGACGCGCGGCGTCAGGATGGTGGCGATGGACATGCGGCAGTTCCTCCAGAGGTCTTGCTCCCGAGTCTAGCAGGGAACGCATCCGCCGAAATCCCGTTTGGGACGATATGGATCTCGATTTCAAATGGGACCAGACCGGCGGCGTGATCATCGGCCTGGTCACCACCTATGGCCTGCGCGTCCTGGGCGCGATCGTTGTCCTGCTGCTGGGCTGGTGGGGATCGCGCTTCATCTTCAATACGCTGACACGGCTGCTCAATCGTACGCGCCGCGTCGATCCGACCGTGGCGTTGTTCGTCGCCAACGGCGCGCGCTACACGATGATCGTGCTCACCTTCGTCGGTGTGCTGACCACCTTCGGCGTGGCCACCGCGAGCTTCGTCGCCGTGCTCGGTGCCCTCGGCCTGACCATCGGCCTGGCGCTGCAGGGCACGTTGAGCCAGCTCGCCGCCGGGATCATGCTGGTGCTGTTCCGCCCCTTCCATATCGGCGACGTGATCGAGACCGGCGGCCAGACCGGCACGATCCGCGTGATCAACCTGTTCTACACCGAGATCGACACCGTCGACGGCTCGCGCGTCGTGCTGCCCAACGGCAAATTATGGGGCGAGATCGTGCGTGTGCTCACGCGCGACAATCTGCGCCGGCTGGACCTGCGCGTGCAGATGCCGCGCGACGAGAACATCGCCAACGCACTCGGCTTCGTGCGCGACCTGGTCAAGAGCGACAAGCGCGTGCAGGGCGAGCCGGTGATCGGCGTCGAGGCGCTCAACGACGCCGGCTTCGTCGTGCTGGCGCAGCCCTGGGTGCGCGTCGAGGATTTCCAGACCGTGCAGTTCGACCTCAACCGCCGCCTGCGCGAGGCGCTGCAGCAGCGCGAGGCGGCAAAGGCACAGAAGCCGGCCAGCGCCGCCTGAACCCTCTTGCCGCCGCGACGTCCCGGGCACAGGATTTGCCCTGGGGCAATCGGACGGGAGAGGTACCCATGGCACATCAGTTGGGGAAGTGGACGCGTCGTGCGGCGATCGCGCTGGCGGCGGGCGTGGTGGCGTTTGGCGCATCGTGGGCCCAGGCCCAGACCACGTTCCGCGTGGTCATGCATTCGGATCTCAAGATCATCGATCCGGTGTGGACCACGGCCTATATCGTGCGCAACCACGGCTACATGATCTACGACACGCTGCTGGCGGTCGACGACAAGCTGCAGATCAAGCCGCAGATGGTCGACAAGTGGGAGGTCGGACCGGACAACCTGTCCTACGCCTTCACCCTGCGCGACGGGCTGGAGTTCCACGACGGCAAGCCGGTGACGACGGCCGATGTGCTGGCCTCGATCAAGCGCTGGTCGGTGCGCGATCCGATGGGTCAGCTGCTGATGCCCAAGGTCAAGGACATCGTCGCCGTCGACGCCAAGACCTTCCGCGTCGACCTCAAGGAGCCGAGCCCGCTGCTGATGACGGCGTTCTCCAAGCCGTCGGGCCCGATCTTCATCATGCCCGAGCGCGTGGCCAAGACCGATCCCTACCAGCAGATCAAGCCCGAGGATGCGATCGGCTCGGGGCCGTTCATGTTCGTCAAGGAGGAATGGAAGCCGGGCGACAAGACGGTCTACGTCAAGAACCCCAAGTACAAGCCGCGCGGCGAGCCCGCCTCGGGCATGGCCGGCGGCAAGATCGCCAAGGTCGACCGCGTCGAATGGGTCGCGATGTCGGACCAGCAGACCGCGGTCAACGCGCTGATCAGCGGCGAGATCGACATGATCGAGTCGCCGCAGCACGATCTGTTCTCCCTGATGGAGAAGAGCGGCAAGGTCGACCTGGTCAACACCAACCCGTGGGGCAACCAGTACATCTTCCGCTTCAACCAGAAGTATCCGCCGTTCGACAATCCCAAGATCCGTCAGGCGATGCTCTATGCCTTCAACCAGAAGGACTTCCTCGACGCCGTGATCGGCGATCCGAAGTACTACAAGGTGTGCAAGGCGTTCTTCATGTGCGACACGCCCTACGCCTCGACCAAGGGCTGGGACGACAAGCTCGAGTCGAACTTCGACAAGGCCAAGGCGCTCCTGAAGGAGGCCGGCTATGACGGCACGCCGGTCGTGCTGATGCACTCCACCGACCTCTACGTGCTGACCAACCTCGCGCCGGTGGCGAAGTCGCTGATGGAGCGCGCCGGCCTGAAGGTCGACATGCAGTCGATGGACTGGTCGAGCCTGGTGGCAAGGCGCGCCAAGAAGGATCCGCCGGCGCAGGGCGGCTGGAACGCCTTCCTGACCTCCTCCGCCGCGGTCGACATCGTCGATCCCGCGGCGCATGCCTACATCAACGCCTCCTGCGACAAGGCGTGGTTCGGCTGGGCCTGCGATCCGGGCATGGAGGAATTGCGCGCGAAGTTCGTCAGCGAGGTCGACCCGGCGAAGCGCAAGGCGATCGCCGAGGCGATCCAGGTGCGCGCTTCCGAGATTCCGACGCACATCTTCGTCGGCCAGTGGTACGCGCCGATCGCGCGCGGCAAGAACATCAGCGGCAACGTAACCTCGCCGGTCGTGGTGTTCTGGAACGTCGAGAAGAAGAAGTAGCGCCGCAGTCAGGTGCCGCGGTCCGGCCCGGCGAAGCGGCAGCCGTCGAGCCAGGTCGGCGGCGGATCGCCGGGCTTGCGGCCGTTGGGCACCAGCAGCGCATGCTCGACGCGCGGCACGTCGAAGACCGCGACGAAGCGTGTCGACTGGTTGGCGCCGAGCATCGATGAATCGTCGGGCGCGGCGTTCTGCTCCTCGGACAGCGAACCCGCGACGCCGCTCGCCTCGCGCGTGGTGGCACCGTCGGCGCGCGCCACCAGCAGGCGCCGCGGCGAGACCACGACGGCATCGTCGGCGCGGTTGACGATCTCGTAGTCGACCAGCATCAGCGCGTTGCCGCGCGAGGGCCCGATGCGCTTTCCGCCGGGCGCCTCGTAGACGTCGAACCAGGCCACGTCGTGCACGATGGTGACGATGACGCCGTTCTGCACGCCGTGGGGCGCGACGTCGGCGCAGCGCGGCGCGCGCTCGTAGGCCGCCTTCGCCCGCTCGCGCTCCTCCGTGCTGCCGGCGACCATCCGCTTGACGCCGCCGATGGCGACGTTGGACGCGACCGAGGTGCCGACCGTGGTCGCAACGGTGGCGACCGGCAGGGCGCAGCCGGCAATGGCGAACGCCTGCACGAGAGAGGACACGATCAACACGCTGCGTCGCGGCATGACGACCTCCCGGAGCGGACCGGCCGTGGTCAATGTTGGACGACTTTGTGCGGTTTTCGCGGCGAGGGGAACCGGCCGCCGGCGCGGCCGTTTCACCCCTCGCACTCGCGTGTTCACCGTCAAGCGTCAGCGTCCAAGTCGTACCGGGAGAAGCCGACATGCGCCCGATCTTTCGCGGCCTGCCCCTTGCCGCTCTTCTGGGCACGGTGAGCGCCGCGACGGCGACCGCGCAGGAATTCCCGACCGCCGGCTATACGCCGCTGATGTTCAACCGCGATCCGGCGATCCATGTCCTGCGCATGTCGGGCGTGCCCTGGATCTGCAGCGCCGACTCCTTCTGCAAGCAAATCCACATCGAGGGTGTCGCCGACCGCGACCTGCCGACGGCGAGCATCCAGGCTCTGGGCTTCGCCGACCGGCGCTATCACCTCTCCTTCCAGCACATCAACTACAACAAGGGCCGGCCGGTCGTGCTCGGCTGCCGCGACGATCAATGCGCCAGGATCGACGCGCGCACCGGCGAAGCGGCCTTCCTCGGCACCTACCTGGTGCGCCAGGGCGACCAGACCGCCGGGCGAGCCGCCATCCTGCGCAAGCTCGACGACCTCAACGGCCGCTCGCAGATCCTGTGGTGCGCCGAGACCTGCGCCGAGTTGCCGGTGACGCGCGATACGGAATACCGCCTGGCCTTCATGGGCCTCGCCCGGCACGAGGGACGCGAACGCGCCTGGCTGCGCGATCGCAGCGGTGCGGTGTTCGCCTGCGCCCAGCAGGAGGCCGACGTCACCGACCGCCTGGACTGCGAGCGCACCATGCTGAGCGTGGGCGATTTCCCCGGCGCGACACCGCCGTCCGCGCCGCCTACCGTCACCAACACCGAAGCCGATCAACGCGCACTGGCCGCGGCGATCAACCAGGCGCTGCTTGCCGACGACGTGCTGCGCGCCGAGCCGATGATCGCCGACGCCGTGCGCCGCTTCCCCGGCGCGATGGCGACCTGGGCGCCCTTCCAGCAGCGCCTGGCCAACATCAAGGCCAACCAGGCGCGTGCAGCCAAGACGGAGGAAGCGCGTCGCCTGATCAGCGAGGCGCGCCGCCTCGCCAGCTTCGGCGACTTCGCCGGCGCCGAGCGGCTGCTGCAGGAGGCCGACCGCGCCTCGCCGAACTTCGCCGAGACCGCCAAGGCGCGTACCGACATCGCCGCCCTGCGCGTCCAGCGCGACGCGGGCTATCGCGAGCGCTACCAGCTCGACGCCGCGATCGACCGCGCCCTGGCGAGCTACGCGCTGTGGGAGGCGGAGCGTCTGATCGCCGACGCGCTGCGGCGCTACCCCGATGATTCCGACTTCCGCGCCGACGCCAACCGGCTGGCGCAGATCCGCCAGGGCAGCGACTGGCTCAACCGGCTCGCCCGGGCGCGCACATCAGTCACCACTGGCCGCCAGGCGCTGGACCGCCGCGAGTTCGGCGAGACCGAGCGGCAGCTCGCCATCGCCGACGACCTGACGCCCGGCCTCCCCGAGGCCAACCAGCTGCGCGCCGATCTCGGCCGCGCCCGCGCGCAGGCACAGGTCGAGGGCGAGCAGCTGCGCCTGCTGCTCGCGGCCTTCGAGGCGGCGATTCTCGGACGGCGTTTCGACGAGGCCGACCGGCTGCTCGACGATGGCGCGCGACGCTTCCCCAACCGCCCCGACTGGGCCGACCAGCGCCGCCGCCTCGCCGCGGCGCGCGGTGGCGACGACCGGCAGGTGCGCGAGCAGCGTGAACGGCGCGAGCGCGCCTCAACACTGATCAACCAGGCACGCCAGGCCGCCAACCAGGGCGACTACGCAAGGGCGCTGGCGATGCTGAACGAAGCGCAGGAACTGGCACCGGGCCTGCCCGACGTCGCCGTCGCGCGCGCCGATGTCGAGCGCCAGCGCGCCGACCGCCAGCGCCAGGAAGCCGAGCTGCAAGCCACCGTCGCCTCGATCGACGCGGCCATCGCGCGCGGCCAGTTCGACAATGCCGAGCGCCTGCTGGCCGACAGCCGGCGGCGCTATCCGCAACATGCCGGCTGGGATACGCTGGCGCGCCGCATCGCCGACGCACGCCGCGACGCGGCAGCCAAGCCGCCGCCGCAGCCGCCCAACCGGATGGAGACCAAGCCCGGCGCAGCGCCGCCACCCCCGGGCACGCTCGAGACCAAGCCCGATCCGCAGGTCGTCATGCGTGTGCGCACCCTGGTGGCGCAGGCTCGCACCGCTATCGCGCGCAACGATCTCGACGACGCGGAGAAGGCGGTGCGCGAGGCCGAGCGGCTCGACGCGCGCTCGCGCGACGTGATCGCCGTGCGCGCCGAGCTTGAAGCGGCGGACCGCCGGCGGCGTGGCAAGAATTGATCGGGAGCGCCGGCGCCCCAAGGACGCGTCTAGTCCGCGCGCCTGTGGACGACGAGGAAGGCGAGCTGTGACGTCGTCGACGCAGCGAGCAGGATGAGGGTGACCGGCAGCGCCGTGCCGTCGTGCCAGACGCCGGCGAGCAAGGTGCACAGCGCGCCGAAGGCCATCTGCAGGCAACCATAAAGGCCCGAGGCGGCGCCGATGCGCTGTGGATCGACGCTGATGGCGCGCGCCGTCGCCACCGGGCTGGTCACGCCGCTGCCGCTCGAGAACACCGTCATCGTCGCGAGCAGGCCCACGACGCTGACGGCATCGAGCAGATCCAGCGCCAGCATGCCGGCGGCGCCGGCCATGCCGAGGCTGGCGCCCAGCCGCAGCAGGCCCTTGATGCCCAGGCTGCCGGTCAGTTTGCTCGACAGCCAGCTGCCCAGGGTCACGCCGGCGATGACCGTCATATAGTAGAGGCCGACCTCGCTCGATGGACGATGCAGCACCTCGGTGAACAGGAAGGGCGAGGCCGAGAGGAATGCGTAGAGGCTGGTCGACATGCAGGCGCCGCCGATCGCGTAGGCACGGAATTCCAGCCGCCCCAGCAGCCGCCCGTAGACCGCGAGCAAGGTGCGCGTGCTGGGCAGCGGCGCGCGCTGCAGGTTGGTCTCCGGCACGGCGCTGATCGTGACGACGAGCAGCGCCGCCGCGACGACGCTCAGCAATCCGAAGATGCCGCGCCAGCCCACCAGCGACGCGACGATGCTGCCCAGCAGCGGGGCCAGCGCCGGCGAGGCGGTCATCACCATGACCAGCAGCGCGAGCTGGCGGGCCGCCTGCTGCGGCGTGGCGCCGTCGCGCGCCATCGCCCGGCCCAGCACCAGGCCGCCGCAGGCGCCGACCGCCTGCACGATGCGCGCACCGATCAGCCACTGGATACCCGGCGCAAACGCGGCGACCAGGCTGGCGAAGAGGAACACGGCGAGCGAGACGATCAGCACGGGACGCCGACCGAAGCGATCCGACAGCGGCCCGTAGACCAACTGGCCGCCGGCGACGCCGACGAGATAGACAGTCAGAGTCATCTGTGCCGCAGCCGGCGTCGTCGAGAACTCGCGCGCAACGGCCGGCAGCGCCGGCACGAAGACATGCATCGCCATCGTGCCGCTGCAGGCGATGGCGGCGAGGACGCTGCCTCGGGGTCGTCGCGCGCCGTCGTTCAGCGCAGCTGTGCTCATGCTTTCGGCAGGCTGTCCAGGAAGCCGACCACCTGCTCGGTGAAGGGATCGTTGACGTCGCCGGCCACCATATGCGCGGCGCCCTGGACATCGACGTAGCGCGCGTTGGGCACGCGCGAGACGAACTCGCGGGCGATCTCCTCCGACACCAGTTCGCTCGATCCGCCGCGCACCAGCAGCACCGGCACATTCAGGTTCTGCGCCGCCGCGGTCAGGCGCGTCTCGCGATTGGCATCGCCGCGCCGCGTGTCGTCGTGCACGAAGGCCGGATCGTAATGCCAGCGATAGCGGCCATCCGGTCCCAGCCGCAGGTTCTTGCGCAGGCCGTTGAGGCTCTTGGGCCGCGGG
>CAYNOF010000656.1:0-1349 GCA_964398335.1 uncultured Rhizobiaceae bacterium | reverse complement strand
GGATCGGCCGGCACCGAGGGCACCTTGCCGATCACCATGCGGCCGGCCGAGTCCTGCAGGACGAGGTCGGTGAAGGTGCCGCCGACATCGACCCCGATGCGCCACGGGGCGGCCAGCGCCCCGTCTCTATGGTCTGCTATGGTCTCCGCTGAATCCGCCATGCCATTACCGCGTCGCTTTGCGTCCGACGCATCATGGCAGGACGGCGCGAGGGGTCAATTTCTGCCCCTAAGCGTGTTCAACGCGCCGGCACGATGCAGAAGCCCTGCGCCTCGACGCCCAGCGGCACGTTGAATTTGCTGCGGAAATTCTCCAGCGCCACGGCCGCCGAGAGCTCGACGATCTGGGCGTCGTCGAAATGCTGCTTCAGCCTGGCGATCAGCTCCGGCTCGACGCGCTGGCCGGTGATGGTCGCCTTCTCGGCGAACTCCAGGGCCAGGCGCTCGGCCTCGCTGAACACCGGGGCGTCGCGCCAGCGCGCGACGTTCTGCATCTTCTCCTCGCCGCCCGTCTCAGCCTGCATCACACGTGATGCGTTGATGTCCATTCAAAACGGGCAGCCATTCAGCGTCGCCACCCGGAGATAGACCAGCGAGCGCAGGCTGGCGGTCAGGCGGTTGGACTGCTCCAGCGCCTGGCCCAGCCGGGCGGACGCCTCGAGGATCGGCGGGCAATGCGCCATCACCTTGGTGGGATTGAGCAGGTCGCCGAACATCTCGCGCTGGCGCGCGAACATCTTGCTGAGGATGGGATCGCCACCGTCCTCGGTGATCTCGGACACGTGCGGCATGAGGGGCTCCTGATCTGGTTGGCGCAACGCTCGCGTCAACACCGAGTCAGGGCAATCGCCCTCATGTCGCGAATGTCACTTTGCCCTGCTGACAGAGCGCACCCTTGTTGTTGGCGATCCAGGTGGTGACCGTGCCGTCCTTCTCGGCGCGCGCGTTCACCGTGAAGGGCGCGGTGTGATAGACCGGGCTGGTGGCGCGGAACTCGTAGCGTGCGACGCGCCGGCCGGCATTCTCGCGCCGCGCCAGCTCGAGCTGCATCAGCCCCATCAGCGGCCCGTGCACCAGCAGCCCGGGATAGCCCTCGACCTGCGTCACATAGGGCAGGTCGTAGTGGATGCGATGGCCGACGAAGGCCAGCGCGGAGTAGCGGAACAGCAGCACCGGATCGGGCGTCACCGTGCGCGACCAGGTGGCATCGGTCGGTGCCGCTTTCGGCGTCGCGGGCTTCGCGTCGGGCGCCGGATCGCCGCGATAGACCAGGTCCTGCTCATGCACGATCGCCGGGCCGTCCGGGCCGCTGATGGTGTTGCGCACGGTGACGAACACCATGGCGCCGCT
>CAYNOF010000655.1:0-2389 GCA_964398335.1 uncultured Rhizobiaceae bacterium | reverse complement strand
CGCGAGTACCTGGCCCAGCTCGACGTGATCTCCTTCCTTGACCGCGAGCTCGGCCACGGTGCCGCCGATCCGGGCGCGCGCGGGCACGATGCGTCGGCTCTCGACAGTGGCGAACACCGCCTTCTGATCGGCCAGGGCGGTGGGGGTCACGACGTATGGTTGCTGGGCCTTGATCGGCTGCGCCAGGAGGACGCCTGTCAGGATCGCCGCGAGCATGGGCCGGCGCATGCATGGTCTCCACAGGGAATGCGCGCTGGCACCCGAATCTGCAAGCGCCCCACGCAAAATTGCCGAAACCGGCAGGGCATTCCTTGACCCACGTCAAAGAATTGCAGGCGCCCAACGTCTATCCTTTGAACAAAGGAGACTCGAGATGGCCGAGATCGTGGTGCTCGGAAATGGTCTCAGCGGAACGCTGATGGCCTATGAGCTCGTTCCCCAGCTGCGTCGCGAAGACCGACTGACCGTGATCGGCCAGGGCTCGCGCTATCAGTTCGTGCCGTCCAATCCATGGCTCGCGGTCGGTTGGCGCGATCGCAGGGACATCGAGGTCGATATCGAAACCGTCATGCGCGGCAGGGGTATCGGCTATCTCGGGCAGGGTGCCCGCCGCGTTCATCCCGGTGAGAACAGGGTCGAGCTCGAGGATGGCTCGTTCCAGCCCTATGACTATCTGGTGGTCGCGACCGGCCCCGATCTCGCGTTCGACGAGGTGCCCGGACTCGGGCCGGACGGCAACACGCAGTCGATCTGCCGCGCCGATCATGCGGAGAAGGCGCGGGACGCCTTCGAGCGGCTTGCCCAGTCGCCCGGGCCGGTCGTGATCGGTGCCGCGCAGGGCGCGTCCTGCTTCGGCCCGGCTTACGAGTTCGCCTTCATCCTCGACACCGAGCTGCGCCGCCGTCGCGTGCGCGATCGCGTTCCGATGACCTTCGTCACGTCGGAGCCCTATGTCGGTCATCTCGGCCTCGACGGGGTCGGCGATACCAGGGGCCTGCTCGAAAGCGAGATGCGCCAGCGGCACATCAAGTGGATCGCCAGTTCGCGGATCAAGGCGGTCGAGGCCGGCAGGATGGTGGTCGAAGAGGTCGGCGCGGATGGCGGCGTCGTCCGGGTCCATGAGCTGCCATTCGCCTATTCGATGATCTTGCCCGCTTTCCGCGGCGTCGCCGCGGTGCGCGGCCTGGACGGGCTGGTGAATCCGCGCGGCTTCATCGTCATCGACAAGCATCAGCGCAATCCGACGTTCGGCAACGTCTTCGGCATCGGCGTCTGCGTCGCGATCGCGCCGGTCGGCGCGACACCGGTACCGACAGGCGTGCCGAAGACGGGCTTCATGATCGAGTCCATGGTGACGGCGACGGCGCTCAACATCGGATCGCTGCTGCGCGGCCAGCCGCCCAAGGCGGAGGCGACGTGGAACGCGGTCTGCTTGGCGGATTTCGGTGACAGCGGCGTCGCTTTCGTGGCGGAGCCGGAAATTCCGCCGCGCAACGTCAACTGGTCGTCGAAGGGCCACTGGGTCCATTTCGCCAAGATCGCGTTCGAACGCTATTTCCTGCGCAAGATCAGGCGGGGGGAGGCCGAACCGTTCTACGAGCGGTTCGTGCTGGACAAGCTCGGCCTGAGAAAGATCAGGGAATCGGCATGAAGGCCGGTGCAGGCCGCGACAGGCAATTTCGATGGAGCATGAGATGAACATTGACCGCGCGGTCATGGCGCTTGCCGGCGTGATGATCCTGGCGAGCCTGGCTTTGGCATGGCTCGTGAGTCCGTACTGGCTGCTGCTGGCGGCCTTTGTCGGCGCGAACATGCTGCAGGCCTCGTTCACCGGCTTTTGCCCGGCGGCGATCATCTTCCGCAAGCTGGGGCTCAAGGCCGGCTCGGCGTTCGCCTGACCGGCGCGCCGGTTCGGGCGCGGCGGCGGTGCCGAAGGACGGGATCGCGTGACGTCGCTCGCGGCGCTCTGGGGTGTGGCGTCCATTGTGGTGCTCGCTGCCGGCGCTGCGGTCGTTTGCCTGCGCTACAGGCGGGAAATCTCAGCCGCGCGGATCGCGGCCGGGCAGGGCAGCCTGATCGCCGCCACAACTAGCGGGCCGATCGAGTATGGCGAGCACGGTGACGGTGCGCCGCTCCTGTCGATCCATGGCGCCGGTGGCGGCTTCGACCAGGGGTTGGCCAACGCCGCGTCCTTTGTCGACGAAGGCTTCCGCGTCATCGCGCCGTCGCGCTTCGGCTACCTGCGCACGCCCGTTCCAGCCGACGCCTCCGTGGCGGCGCAGGCCGATGCCCATGCCGCGCTGCTGGAGGCGCTCGCCGTGCCCTCGGCCATCGTGGTCGGCGTGTCGGCCGGCGCGCGATCCGCGCTCGAATTGGCGATCCGCCATCA
>CAYNOF010000654.1:0-1191 GCA_964398335.1 uncultured Rhizobiaceae bacterium | reverse complement strand
AAAGTTGGCGTTTCCCGAAACCACTCCCGTGGACGGATCAATGGAAAGGCCATCCACAAACAGGGAAGTGGAGGAAAGCGGTGAGATGGACCAGTGCAGCGCCCCTTTTCCATTGACCTCGGTCAGAGTATAGGAATACGGCTGATTGGTCAGGGTGCCAGGCAAAATGGAAGGGGCGGTAATACTCAGTGCAGCCGGCGGGGGAGTGGAACCACCACCCGAAGGCGAAGATCCTCCTCCACAGGCAGTCATGACTGCGCATACAAGGAGTAAAGATAGCGTGCGGGCCCGCTGTCCGGCGTTCATGCTGACATATCCTTCACCGTGGATTCTGGCAAAGCTAAAGGAGAATCGAAGAGGGCCCCACTGTCTTCATATTGGTCAAAGCGATGGATGGTCTGATTCAGGATGATGTCCACGCCGGTCACGTGGTCCCCCGCGTGCACGGTCACCGGGTCACGCTGCAAAAGGAAGTCGAAAGCCGACTCGTTCTGGTTCCAGAACTCCGGTGGCCCCGGCATGGAGATGGGAGGGTCGAGAGGCCCGACGCTGGAACCCGCGGTGAATTGGTCGTACACCGACTCCACTTCGACCGTATAGGTGCCGGGCGGAACCTGCATTTCGTAGTAACCGATGAGTTGGGGGTTGCGGGAGCCGGCGGTGCTACCGTTGGTATTGTCCGGGGCCTGAGGAATGCCGGCGGAGACGCTCTGGCCGGGATTCCCGGTAAACAGATAGCCGGAGACCGCTGATACGGCCACGCGCCGCGATTCATTTTCCTGGGTGTTGGGATCATCCACGAGTCGCGCGATCACATTGACGCCCTGCACCGGGGTGAGGCCATCCGAAAAATAGATCACGCCGCTGATGGTGCCATACGAGTTCACGGTGCTCGCATTGGGATAGAGAGAAGAAATCCAGGCAGCGTCATCGGGCGCAAGTACGGGAAAGCCCGCATCAGCGCGCGCCTGGCAGGCAGCGATGGGAAACATCAGGGGCAGGCCGGCCAGGCCATCGTCCTCACAGGGATAAACGCCTGCCAGCAGAAGGTCGAGATTGATCTGAGAGTGATCGAGTCCCAGGAAATGGCCGATTTCATGAGTGATGGCTTCATCAAACTGGGCGGCATCGAGTTCGTAATTGAGCGGCGAAGCGGTGCTGACGCCATCCTGAAACTGCCCGTTTAGAACG
>CAYNOF010000653.1:0-1571 GCA_964398335.1 uncultured Rhizobiaceae bacterium | reverse complement strand
GACGGCGCCGAACGCTCTCGGTTGTCGAGGGTAATCTGGACCTCGGCGATGTTGCGCGCGGGGCGGTCCTGGGTGCCGCCGAAAATGACGTCATCCATCTCGCCGCCGCGCATCTGCTTCGCCGAGGTCTCGCCCATGACCCACTTCAGGGCCTCGACGAGGTTCGACTTGCCGCAGCCATTGGGTCCGACGATGCCGGTCAGGCCGGGCTCGATGGCGAGCTCGGTCGGGTCGACGAACGACTTGAACCCGGAGAGGCGGAGGGACTTGAAGTGCACGTCGGGGTACTCGCTGTCGTTGTTACTTGGTGAGCTTGGCGAACAGCTCGTCGAACGCCTGGATGGTGCGCGGGCCGTTGTAGCGCTGGCCGTTGACGAACAGGGTCGGGGTCGAGTCGACGCCCATCGCCACGCCGCCCTGCTGCTCGGCGAGGATCGCCTCCAGCCCCTTCTGGTCGTCGAGGCAGGCCTTGGCCTGCGCCTCGCCCAGGCCGGCCAGCCGCAAGAGCTTCTGCAGGTCGGCCAGCGGCTCCTTGCCGGCGGCCCAGTTGACCTGGGTCTGGAAGATGGTGGCGACGACGCCGAAGTAGCGCTCGCGATCGACGCACTCCGCCATCTGCGCGGCCTGGGCCGCGACGCGGTCGAGCGGGAAGTCGCGGTAGACCAGCTTCAGCTTGCCGGCGTCGATGTACTTGGTCTTGAGCTGCGGCAGGATCTCGTTGTGGAACTGCGCGCAGTGGCTGCAGGTCATCGAGGCGTATTCGACGATGGTGATCGGCGCGTCCTTGTTGCCCAGGACATGGTCCTTGTCGGTCGGCTGCAGGCCGGCGGGCACATCGGCCGGCGCCGCCGGGCCACCGCTGGGCGCCGGGGCCTGTGCCTGGGCAGGGGCGACCGGCGTCGGCCCGCCCGGCCGCGTGGTCATATAGACCCCGCCCAGGATCAGGATCACGACGACAACGCCGCCAATGAGTATCCAGATATTACGCATCGGAACCCCTTAACCCCCAACATCTTGGGGTGCTGGCCTGTGGAGAGTCAACGAAGGCCGGGCATGGTCTTTTCCACACCGGCGACTCAACGAAAGCGACGCGCACCTAACAAGGCGCCCCGACAGCGTCAAACCGCGAAGGCGTGATCAGTGCTCAGGATTTGTCGCGGGCGAGAATGGCGCGGCCAAGGCGTTCCAGCGCCGCCTTCAGGCGGTCGTCGGTGATGCCTTCGGTGGCCGTCCTCAGCGCCGCCTGGCGATGCGCCGGCAGGGGCGGGCGGCGGCGCGGCAGCGGGGCGGGGGCGATCGGCAACGGCCCCTGCACCAGCGACAGCCGGCTCACCGCGGTGCGGCCGTAATAGGCGTTGATGCGGGCGACGATCCGCGGCGCATCGTGCTGCAGCACCAGCGCGGCGGAGGGCACGACCAGCAGCCGCAAGGTGGTGCCGGTGAGCCGGTCGGGCAGCGAGACCCTGGCGAGCTCGTCGCCGACGATCAGCGGCCATTCGGCGAGCAGCGACGCCAGCGCCGTGCCGCGTGCCTTGGCCAGCGGACGGATCAGGCCGGGCATGGTCGCGCCC
>CAYNOF010000652.1:0-2297 GCA_964398335.1 uncultured Rhizobiaceae bacterium | reverse complement strand
CCAAGGCGATCGCGCTGGCGTCAGGCAAGCCGTTCCTCGCCATCAACCATCTCGAGGCACATGCGCTGACCGCGCGACTGGTCGAGCCGGTCGCCTTCCCGTTCCTGCTGCTGCTGGTCTCCGGCGGCCATTGCCAGCTGCTCGCCGTCGAAGGCGTCGGCCACTACGTCAGGCTGGGCACCACCATCGACGATGCGGTGGGCGAATCCTTCGACAAGACCGCCAAGCTGCTGGGCCTCGGCTTTCCCGGCGGCCCCGCGGTCGAGCGCGCGGCGAAACAGGGCGATCCGCGCGGCGTCGACCTGCCGCGGCCGATGTGGCGCAAGCCCGGCTGCGACTTCTCCTTCTCCGGCCTGAAGACCGCGGTGCGTTTGGCGGCGCAGTCCTTGAAGCCCGGCGACACGCGCGGCATCGCCGACCTCGCCGCCAGCTTCCAGCGCGTGGTGGGCGACGTGCTGGCCGATCGCTGCGCCCATGCGCTGGCGATGTTCCGCAATCGGCTCGGCGCCGATGCGCCGGATCCGGTGCCGCTGGTCGTGGCCGGCGGAGTGGCGGCCAACGCCTATCTGCGCGCACGCCTGAGCGAGCTTGCCGCGTCGCACGGCGCGACGCTGGTGGCGCCGCCGCCGGCGCTGTGCACCGACAATGGCGCGATGGTGGCGTGGGCCGGGCTCGAGCGGCTGCGCCTGGGGCAGCGCGACGGGCTCGACTTCGCGCCGCGACCGCGCTGGCCGCTCGATGAATCGGCGCGCGCGGTGATCGGCCGTTCCGGTGTCGGCGCCGGCGTGAAGGTTTAGGCGCGGCTCAGGTGACGGGCTCGAAGTTCTCTTCGAAGTACGCCTTCGAGACCAGCCACTTGTCGGCGTGGTCCTTGGGATTGCGGGCGATCATGTCGCCGGCCTTGGGTGAGCCGCCATCCTTGTCCGCCGCGGACACGCTCACACGTGTCATGTCGAAGCTGGGCG
This sequence comes from uncultured Rhizobiaceae bacterium, assembly GCA_964398335.1. Taxonomy (GTDB): domain Bacteria; phylum Pseudomonadota; class Alphaproteobacteria; order Reyranellales; family Reyranellaceae; genus JAFAZJ01. The sequence continues at coordinate 1,332 of CAYNOF010000652.1, read as the reverse complement.
TCCACGGGGCCAATTCGGCGATCTGCTTGCGCCGGTATTTCCTGAAGTCGCTCATCGTGCGCCCCTCCTGTCAGCAAAGGCGCAACAAGGACGTGGTGCCTGCCGGCACGCTTGCAAGGGCTTGACGGGGCAATTGGACGAGGGCGACAGGGCCCCTGACGACGTTGCTGGCATGGGTGTAGAGTTTAAAGTGATGAATGCTTCTCTTCCCAGCGGTGCACGCGTCGAGGTGACACCCCTTTTCGCGACTCCCGTCGTGCTGATCGATCTGCCCGATGCCGCGCGGCTGAACGGCGAGCTGCGCCGCGTGATCACCGAGCGCGAGAAGGCGGTGCCGGGCACGCAGCACAGCAATCTCGGCGGCTACCAGTCGAGCTGGGACATGAACCAGTGGGGCGGGGCGGCGGCGCTGCGCCTGCTCGATACCGGCCGTGACGCCGCCAACCGGCTGACCAGCGACCGCGCCGGCCAGCCGGTGCGCGTGCAGTGGAAGGCCAACATGTGGGCCAACGTCAACCGTGCCGGTCACGGCAACGAGTTCCATACCCATCCCGGCGCGTTCTGGTCGGGCGTCTACTACGTCGACGATGGCGGCATCGCCGCCGATCCCGAGTTGGGCGGCGAGCTCGAGTTCATGGACCCGCGCGGTGCGGCGCCGGCGATGTACGCACCGCAGCTCGCCTTCGCCACGCCCGGCGGCTTGTCGGGCGGCGCCTGCGAGTCGATCCCGCCGCGTGCCGGGCGGATGGTGATGTTCCCGTCCTGGCTGCTGCACGGCGTGCGGCCCTATCGCGGCACCGCCGAACGCATCTCCATCGCTTTCAATCTGAGCGTCTGATGTCGAGCCATCCCTGTGATCCCGGGCGCAGCGAGGGATCTTTTCTCGCCGGCAAAAGAGTCCTCGCTGCGCTCGGAATGACAGAGGGCAGCCGATGACCGGCACCTCCTTTCCCTTCCGGTCGGGCGATCGCTTCCCCGAAGTGGCGCTGCCGGGCGTCGATGGCATGGGCCACAAGCTGAGCTGGAGCCTGCAGGGCGAGCCGCTGGTCGTGGTGGCGCTGGGCGATCTGCGGCTGCTGACCGCGGCGCCGCTGGTCGGCCTGATCGCCGCGCTGGCCGAGGTCGGCGTATCGGCGGTGGCGGTCGCCGGCGTCAACGTCGCGGCGGCGCAGGCGGCGCTGAAAGGGGTGGTCGGCGTGCCGCTGGTGCTGTGCGATCCGGAGCGGCGCGTGCTCAAGGCGTTGCTGTCGCCCGATGCGGCGCACAGCATGATCAGCGGCTGATCGTGCTCGATGCGAATCAGCGCCTGGTGGGCGAATTCGCCGGCAGCGA
>CAYNOF010000651.1:0-2258 GCA_964398335.1 uncultured Rhizobiaceae bacterium | reverse complement strand
CAGGGGCCGCGGACGGCCCCGAGGATGACAGGAGCGCGCCCGTCCCGCATGATGCGGCGATGGCCGGGGGAAGGACCAGAATCGAGGACGACGAGCCGCCTGTCGGCGCGGTCGAGTTCGCCGCGCTGATGCGGCCGTTCGAGCCGTTCGAGGGCCGCCCGCGCCTGGCGGTGGCGGTGTCGGGCGGACGCGATTCGCTGGCGCTGGCCCTGCTGGCGCGCGAATGGGTGCGCACGCGCGGCGGCGAGCTGGTGGCGCTGGTGGTCGACCATGCCCTGCGTCCGGAGAGCGCCGCCGAGGCCGAGCAGGTGCGCCTGACCCTGGCCTCGTGCGGCATCGAGGCCCATGTCTTCCGCCTGCGCTGGCAGCGCCGGCCGAGCTCGGGCCTGCAGGAGGCCGCGCGTGCGCGGCGCTATCGCATCCTGCGCGACTGGTGCGGCGAGCAGGGCGTGCTGCACCTGCTGCTGGCGCACCAGGCCGACGACCAGGCCGAGACCTACGTGCTGCGCAAGGAGCGCGACAGCGGGCCCGATGGGCTGGCCGGCATGTCGGCCTGCGTCGAGTTTCCCGAGGTGCGCGTGCTGCGCCCGCTGCTGCCGGTGCCGCGTGCGCGGCTGTCGGCGACGTTGAGGGCGCGGCGCCAGCCGTGGATCGACGATCCGACCAACGAGGATCCGGCCTATCGCCGCGCGCGCCTGCGCATCGAAGGCCTGCCGTCGCCGCGCGACTCGCTGCTGCGCCGCGTCGATCAGGCCGCGGCCAGGCGCGTGGTCAGCGAACGCGCGGTGGCCGATGCGCTGGTCGAGCTTGCCCAGCCGCATCCGCTGGGCGCGGTCTACCTCGATCCCGAGGCGCTGCGCAGCCTGCCCAAGGCGGTGGCCGCGCAGGCGCTGTCGCGCATCGTCGCCACGGTGTCGGGCGGCGAGCACGAGCCGCGCGGCGATCGCCTGACCGCGGCGCTCACGCATCTGCGCAGCAAGACGCCGAAGCCCGGCAAGACACCGGCGGCCGAGCCGCCGCCGGGCACGACGGTGGGCGGTTGCCGCATCGTCTGGCGCGGCAACCAGTGGCTGGTGGTGCGCGAGGCGGCCTCGATCCACGACCACGCCGATTGGCGCGGCGACGCTTCGGTCGAGTGGGATGGCCGCTTTCTCGTGGGCGAGCGGATCCCGACGGGCGGCCTGGGCTCGCTCACCGACGAATGGACCGGGCGCCACGGCGTGCCGGGCCGCGGCTGGCAGACCGAGGCGATCCTGCGGCTCTATCCCCTGTCGATGAGCCAGAACCTCAGGCGGGCCCAGCTGCCGACGGTGATCGCCAACGCCTACCCCCTGATGCCCTTGCCGGAACCTGACGTGGCGCGCTGGCGGCCGGCGGCCGAGGCGGCCTGGCCGGCGACCAAGGGGCTGTCGGTGATCCTAGCCGGCTCGCCGGCGGTGCGCTGGGACGAGCGGGTGGTGCCCCTCGTGTTGCGCAGCGCTGCTGCCGCGCTGGTGCAGCCCATGCTGCCGGGGGGCGGGGAAAGTGCAGCGGCGCCGCCGATTGCGCTGTCGAAGTTCCTGCCGGTTGCGGTGTTTCGCCCCCGCCGACCGCTCCTTGGCGCACCGTTTTTTCCTTGTTTTGCCGCCGACGAAGCCCAATTAGTGAAGCGATAGCGGGAACTTCCCGACCAAAGGACGTCAGTCGAACCCATGTTCAATCGCAATGCGGCCCTCTGGGTCGTGATCGCGCTGCTGCTGGTCCTGCTCTACACCGTCTTCCAGGGCGGCGTGGGTCGCAGCGGCATGTCGCAGATTTCCTATTCCGAGTTCCTGAAAGCCGTCGAATCCGGCCAGATCGCCTCGGTCAAGATCCTGAGCGGACAGAACGGCGCCACCATCACCGGCACCTTCCGCGACACCAACCGCGGCTCCGGCAGCTTCTCGACCTACGCCCCTAATGACAGCCGCCTGGTCGAGCGCCTCGACGGCAAGGTCGACCGCATCGATGCCGGCCCGGCCGAGGAGACGGTCAATCTCGGTGGCATGCTGGTGAACTGGCTGCCGCTGCTGATTCTCGTCGGCGTCTACATCTTCTTCATGCGCCAGATGCAGGGCAACGGCCGCGGCGGTGCCATGGGCTTCGGCAAGAGCCGCGCCCGGCTGCTGACCGAGAAGCATGGCCGCGTCACCTTCGACGACGTCGCCGGCATCGACGAGGCCAAGGGCGAGCTCGAGGAGATCGTCGACTTCCTGAAGGACCCGCAGAAGTTCCAGCGC
>CAYNOF010000650.1:0-6429 GCA_964398335.1 uncultured Rhizobiaceae bacterium | reverse complement strand
GCCAGCGGCAGGCGCACGTAGTCGAAGGGCGCCAGGGCCGAGGCCTCGGCCACCGCATAGGCGCGCACCCAGCAATACTGGCCGATGGTGGCGCAGAAGCCGATCGCGGTGACATAGACCCACTCGATCGGCGTCGGCCAGCGCCACACCATGATCGCCGGGCCGAGCAGGAAGATCGTCGAGAGGATCGCGATGCTGCCGACCACGGCCATCGGCCTCTCGTCGGCGGTGAGCTTCTTGACCACCATCACCGAGCAGGCGCCGCACAGCGAGCCGGCGAGGGCAACGAAGGTGGCGACATGGATGGTGTCGGCGCCGGGCCGCATCATGACCAGCACGCCGATGAAGCCGACGGCGGTCGTCGCCCAGCGGCGCCAGCCCACCGTCTCGCGCATCACCAGCGCGGCAAGCAGGATGATGAACAGCGGCTGCGAGAAGCTGATCGAGGTCGAGTCGGCGAGCGGCAGGCGGGCGGCGGCGTAGAAGCCCAGGGTCATCGCCGACGTGCCGAAGACGGCGCGCACGACGTGCCAGCCCAGCCTTGTGGTGCGCAGGGGATTGATCCGGGCGCGCAGGAGCGCTGGTGCCACGAACACCAGGCCGATGCAGCTGCGGAAAAAGGAGACTTCGATGCTGTCGAGGCCCTGGGTGGCCTTGCGGATGAAGACACCGATCAGGGTGAAGACGGTGGTGGACAGCACCAGCCACAGCGCGCCGCGCAGATTGCCTGGAAGGGCCTGGATGGAGGCGGCCAGCTTCCCGACGAAGGGCAGGGACGGGTGAACGACGGGGGCGTCGGCTTCTGTTTGGGCGGCGAGGGTCACCCGCCATCGTCTACGTCATGCCAATTATGGGAACCAGCGCCAATAACGCATGGCTCAGGTGCCGGCATTCCCGAACCAAACTGGATCAATGTCACGGCCTTGCCGCAATGTCTTCAGTGCGGGTCTCAGGCGGCGACTTTGGCGTCGATCCGCAGCTTGGCCTTGGTCTTGGCCTTGACCTCCTCGACCGTCACGCCATCGGCGAGCTCGACCAGGGTGACGCCGCCCGAGCCCTTCTTGTCGACGCTGAAGACGCCCAGCTCGGTGATCACCACGTCGACGACGCGCTGGCCGGTGAGCGGCAGCGAGCATTTGTCGAGCAGCTTCGAGGCGCCATCCTTGGAGACGTGCTCCATCACCACGACGACGCGGCGCACCCCGGCGACGAGGTCCATCGCGCCGCCCATGCCCTTGACCATCTTGCCCGGCACCATCCAGTTGGCGAGGTCGCCGTTCTCGGCCACTTCCATCGCGCCCAGGATCGACAGGTCGATATGGCCGCCGCGGATCATCCCGAAGGAATCGGCGGAGGAGAAGTACGACGTGCCCTTGACCTCGGTGACGGTCTGCTTGCCGGCGTTGATGATGTCGGGGTCGACCTCATTCTCGAGCGGGAAGGGGCCGACGCCCATCATGCCGTTCTCGGACTGCAGGGTGACGTCCATCGTCTCGGGCACGTAGTTCGACACCAGGGTCGGGATGCCGATGCCGAGATTCACATAGAAGCCGTCCTGCAGCTCCTTGGCGGCACGGGCGGCGATCTGGTCGCGGGTCCAGGGCATGGTGCGCTCCTTATGCCTTGCGAATGGTGCGCTGCTCGATGCGCTTCTCGTGCGGCGAGCCGTCGATGATGCGCTTCACGAAGATGCCGGGCGTGTGGATGTGGTCGGGATCGAGCGTGCCGGCGGGCACCAGCTGCTCGACCTCGGCGACCGTGACCTTGGCGGCGGTGGCCATCATCGGATTGAAGTTCCGCGCCGTCTTTCGATAGATCAGGTTGCCGGCGGTGTCGCCCTTCCACGCCTTGACGATGGCGAGGTCGCCGACGATGCCGCGTTCCATCACGTAGCGCTCGCCGTCGAACTCGCGGATCTCCTTGCCTTCAGACACCAGGGTGCCGACGCCGGTCTTGGTGAAGAAGGCGGGGATGCCCGCGCCGCCGGCGCGGATGCGCTCGGCCAGGGTGCCCTGCGGGTTGAACTCGAGCTGCAGCTCGCCGGAGAGGTATTGCTGGGCGAAGAGCTTGTTCTCGCCGACGTAGGACGAGACCATCTTCGAGATCTGCTTGGTCTCCAGCAGCAGGCCCAGGCCGAAGCCGTCGACGCCGGCATTGTTGCTGACGCAGGTCAGGCCTTTCGCACCGGACTCGCGGATGGCGGCGATCAGCTTCTCGGGAATGCCGCACAGGCCGAAGCCGCCGGCCAGGATCGTGATGCCATCGCGCAGCAGCCCGTCGAGTGCCGACTTCGCGTCCTTGTAGACTTTGTTGACCATGGCTTCCCCGACCTGCCGATGCTGCGGCGCACAAAGATAGGCTGATATCGGCGGGTATCGGAAGCGTCAATCCGCGACCCTGCCGTCGCGCCTGCCGACCACATGGTTTCACATGGGTAGGCAAAGCGGCGGGCGGGGTCAATTTCCCCCTACGATCGTCGCGCCTTGTCCTTGTCCTCGCGCGTCGGGCACGGCTCGAGGAACGAGACCGGATCGCTGGCGGGGAAGCTGTCGCGCAGGGCGTCGTCGAGCTTGCGCTGCTCCCGTTCGGCCTGGCGCTGGCGTGGACGGGGCGTCGGTCGGGCCGGCGGCGCGCGCTTGGTCATTCGTCTCGCCATGCCGTCTCCGTCTCAGGTCATGCGCACGATCGCCCATCCGAGCGCGGCGGCGGCCAGCACGATTGCGCTGATGCTGACGAGCCACGGCGCCCGGGCGCGCCGCCCGGCGGCAGCGTCCGTCGGCTGAGTCTCGGGTGAGAGGACGTCACGATCGTTCTGCGTCATGTCCCGAGAACGAGGGCGATCGATGCAGGTTGCCCCTCGGCCGTCACGTCTTCGGCGGCTGCGGCGTCGGGATGGCGAGGGGCTTGCCGGTCTCCAGCAGCGACTTCAGGCCGCTCAGGATCATCGGCCATCCGCGCCGGCCGCCCTCGAGCAGGTGCGCCGGGATCGGCGTCGGATGCGCCTCGGTCATGGTCAGCCGCACGACACCGCCGCCGAGATCGTCGATCTCGTACGTCACGATCGCTTCCGGGAGATCCATCCAGGCGACCACCCAGGTCAACGCCAGCCTGCCCGGCGGATGGGCCTCGCGCACCGTGCCGCCGACGTCGGCGCTGCCGTCGGGCTTGCGCAGCATCCACGGCGAGCCTGTCCGCCAGTCCTACTCGATGCTGCGGCCGAAGAAGTACTGCGTGGTGAAGTCGCTCGATGTCAGCGCTTCCCACACCGTCTGCGGCGTGCTGGCGATGTAGGTGACGTACACCGTGCTCTCGCTCGTCATCGCCGTGTCGGTCATGCCCTGCCTCCGCACGCTGGAGTGTCGCGGCTATTACGCATAGGCTGACGGCGCGTTGCCATGACTTCCGGCCCCGAGAGGCGTGTCCCATGAACGCACCATCGAACTATTCACTCACGCCCACGGTGGGCCGTGGCATGGTCGCCGGCCGGCCCGACATCGCCGGCACGCGCCACATGGCGTCGGCGGGCCACTACCTCGCCGCGCTGGCCGCGTTCCATGTGCTGGAAGACGGCGGCAACGCGATCGATGCCGGTGTCGCCGCAGGGCTGGCGCTGGGCGTGGTGCAGAGCGATCTGGTGAACGTCGCCGGCGTCGCGCCGATCATGATCAAGCTGGGCAAGACCGGCGAGGTGGTGACGATCTCCGGCCTGGGCTGGTGGCCCAGGGCGCTCGATCCGACCCTGTTCCAGCGCGAGCACGACAGCCACGTGCCGCGCGGCATCCTGCGCCAGATCGTTCCCGCCGCGCCCGACGCCTGGCTGCTGGCGCTGGAGCGCTACGGCACGATGAGCTTCGGCGAGGTCGCGACCTCGGCGATCCGTCTCGCCGAGGGCTTCGTGATGTATCCGCTGATGGCCGACTACATCGCGACTTTCAGGAAGGACTACGCCGAGTGGTCGGCCAATGCCGCCGTCTACCTGCCCAAGGGCGAGCCGCCCAAGGCGGGCGAGGTGTTCGCGCAGCGCGATCTCGCGCGCACCCTGCGTTTCATGGCCGACGAGGAACACAAGGCCGCGGCCACGGGCGGCCGCATCGCCGGCCTGAAGGCGGCGCGCGCGGCGTTCTACGAAGGCGACATCGCGCGCGCCATCACCCGGCACCACGAGGCGAACGGCGGCCTGCTGCGCATGGAGGATCTCGCCGGCTACCGCAGCGCCATCGAGGCGCCGCTGTCGATGAAGTTCAACCAGCACACGGTCTACACCTGCGGCCCGTGGTGCCAGGGCCCGGCGCTGCTGCAGGCGCTGTCGGTGCTCGATCCCGACGCGCTGAAGGAGATGGGCCACAACAGCACGGCCTATCTGCACAGCGTGACCGAGGCGTTGAAGCTCGCCTTCGCCGATCGCGAACGCTTCTACGGCGATCCGCGCTTCATCGACGTGCCGATCGACCGCCTGCTGTCGCCGCAGTATGCCGCCGAGCGCAGGCGCATGATCCGGCCCGACGAGGCGTGGCAGGAAATGCCGCCGGGCGGCGCGATCGACGGCTATCCGCGGCCGATGCCGTCGAAGGGCGATCCGCAACTGCCGCTCGACACCAGCTACGCCTGCGTCACCGACCGCTGGGGCAACGTGTTCTCGGCGACGCCCAGCGACGTGTCGAACTCCTCACCGATGGTGCCGGGCACCGGGCTGGTGCCGTCGTCACGCGGCTCGCAGTCCTGGGGCGATCCGAAGCACCCGTCGGCGGCGGCACCGGGCAAGCGCCCGCGGCTGACGCCCAACCCCGCCATCGCCATCGGCCCCAACGGCGAGGCGATGCCCTTCGGCACGCCGGGCGGCGACGTGCAGAGCCAGGCGATGCTGCAGGTCTTCCTGAACCGCACGGTCTTCGGCATGACCCTGCAGGAATCGGTCGAGGCGCCGCGTCTCGCCAGCTTCAGCTTCCCCGACTCCTTCGAGCCGCACACCTATCTGCCGGGCAAGCTGATGCTCGAGGCGCGGCTGGCGAAGTCGGCGCTCGGCCCGCTGCGCCAGCTCGGCCACGACGTCGACGAATGGCAGGACGGCACCTGGCGCGCCGGCGCCGTGTGCATCATCGAGGCCGATGCGAAGAAAGGCCTGCATATCGGCGCCGCCGATCCGCGCCGGCCGTGCTACGCGGTGGGCTGGTGAGGATTGACTACCTTCCCCCGCTGGCGGGGGAAGGTAGGGGGTGATCAATCGCCCTTCAGCCCTGCCGCCTTGATCAGCGGTCCCCACTTCACGCGCTCGGCCTTCTCGAAGGCGACGAGCTGCGCCGGCGTGCCGCCCGAGGGTTCCATGCCGAGCTGCAGCAGGCGGGCGCGGGTCTCGGGCTCGGCGAGGATCTTCGTCATCGCCGCGTTCAGCGCGTCGACGATCGCCTGCGGCGTGCCGCGTGGCGCGTAGAGCGCGTTCCACGCCGTCATCTCGAAGCCCTCGACGCCCTGCTCGGCCACCGACTTCACGCCGGGCAGCAGCTCGGTGCTCTTCAGCGACGTCACCGCCAGCGCCTTGATCTTGCCGCCGCTGAGCTGGGCGCGGGTGGCGGTGACGGTGTCGATGGTGAGCTGCACCTGGCCGCCCATCACCTCGGTCATCGCCGTCGCCGAGCCCTTGTAGGGCACGCCGAACAGCGGTGCGCCGGTCTTGGCCTTCAGGAGCTCGAAGACCATGCGCGCGCTGGTGCTGGGCATGGCGACGTCGATCTTGTCGGGCTTGGCTTTGGCCGCCGCGATCAGCTCGGGGATCGTATTGGCAGGGAAGGACGGGTTGGCGGAGATCGCCATCGGCACGATGCCGGTGAGGATGATCGGCGCGAAATCCTTCTCCGAATCGAAGCCGGTCGAGGAGTACATGAACTCGTTCATGGCGTGCGTCGCCACGGTGCCGACCAGCAGGGTATAGCCGTCGGCCGGCGCGTGCGCAGCGGCCTCGGTGCCGATATTGCCGCCGGCGCCCGGCTTGTTGTCGACGATGAAGCGCTCGCCCATCGTGCTCGACAGCTTGTCGGCAAGATAGCGCGTGATGACATCGGTGCCCTGGCCGGCCTGGTAGGGCACGATGATGCGTACCGGCTTGCCGGGATAGGCCTGCGACCAGGCGGTTCCGCCGATGGCCGTGCTTGCGATCAGCCCCAACGCGATCGCCATTGCTCTGCGCTTCATCGTTTCCTCTCCTCTGTGTTTGCTTGCTCTCGTGTCGGAGGTTCACCCTCTCTTCGGCAGCTCCACGACGCCGCTGCCGAGGATCGACAGCTCGTCGTCCTGGTTGTGCGCCGCCTGCTCGATGGCGACGAGGTGGCGGCCGTTCTCGACGTACTTGCTCGTCACCTTGCCCTTGATGAACAGCATGTCGCCGGCCGGGTTGTGTCGGCGGATCTTGCAGGTGGCGTCGCGCAGGAAGCCGTC
>CAYNOF010000649.1:0-2568 GCA_964398335.1 uncultured Rhizobiaceae bacterium | reverse complement strand
GCGCCCGGACCGCCGCGCGGGCCTGGCGGGTTCTCCCAGTTGGTGCCCGGGCCGCCGCGCGGACCCGGCGGGTTGTCGTCGCGATCGCCCCAGTAATCCCGGCCGTTGCGCGGCGAGCTGTAGTAGCGCGGTGAATTGTAGGAGCGCGGCGGGTCATGCCACACCCAGCGGCCGTTCGGTCCGTCCCAGCGATACTCGGCGTTCTGCACCGCATCGCTCCGGGGCGCGGACGTCATCGGCGCCACAGCCAGCACAGGCGCGGCGCTGAAGGCCAACAGGCCGGCACACGCACCCGCCAGGAGAATCTTCTTCATCGACATCATGGGACAACTCCCTGCTGCTTGCCCGCTGCGCGCGAGCGTCGGGAGTCAAATGGTGATCTCACGGATCAGGTTGCTGGCGGCAAGGGGGCATTTGCGTGTCGATGGACGACACACCGGTCGTCAGACTGTCGCCGCAATCATGTCGCGACGAAGCCCTGGCCAAAGCGCCAGGGCTTCGCGCACTTGGGCGGGCAACCGGTAGGCTCGGCCTACCTGTGCCAGTAGCCAGGGTGGCCGTAGTAGTACCGGTGACCCGGCGGGCTGTAGCGGTAGTTGCCCCAGTTGCTGTTGCCGTACCACGGCGCGTGGGAGCGGCCCCACTGGCTGTTTCCTGGCGCGTAGCTGTTTCTTGGCGCGTAGTAAGGGCGCGGAGCCACCCATACGTTGTGGTTCTGCAGGGGGTCCCAGCGCCACTCGACGTTGTGGACCGCATTGCCGTTGACCGTCTGGTTCATGGTGGCGGGCATCATCGGTCCTGCCGCCGATGCAGACGCAGCGCCGAGGGCCAATAGCCCCGCACAGGCGCCCGCCAACAGAATCTTCTTCATCGTCATCATGGGAGAACTCCCTTGCTGGCCCGCTGCTCGCGGGCTTCGGGAGTCAGGTGGTGAGTGCGTCGATCAAGCTAGGGGCGGCAAGGGGGCATTTGCGTTTCGAAGCGTGACACGCGAGCTGCCATGTTGTTGCCGCAAGTGCGCCGGCCCAACGCAAAAGGCCGCCCTCGCGGGCGGCCTTTGTCGTGGGATGACGAGGCGGCGGCTTACGCGGCCTGCTGGAAGGTGACGCCCTTGTCCTTGAACACCTGCCCGAGCTCGCCGGTCTCGAACATCTCGCGGATGATGTCGCAGCCGCCGATGAACTCGCCCTTGATGTAGAGCTGCGGGATCGTCGGCCAGTCGCTGAATTCCTTGATGCCCTGGCGGATGGCCGGGTCGACCAGAACGTTGATGCCCTTGAAGCGCACGCCCATGTGGTCGAGCACCTCGACCACGGCGGCCGAGAAGCCGCACTGCGGGAACACCGGGGTGCCCTTCATGAACAGCACCACGTCGTTGGTGGTGATCTCTTCCTTGATGCGGTTCGCGACATCGCTCATCGCTGTCTCCTGATGGAACCTGTGGGCCCAGTGTACCCTAACTGGCCCCGGGCGCCATGGTCGTCAACTTCAGGGCGTGCAATTCACCCCCCATGCGGCCACCCAGCGCGGCGTAGACCATCTGGTGCTGCTGGACCCGGGACTTGCCGGCAAAGGCCCGGGACACCACCGTCGCCGAGTAGTGGTCGCCGTCGCCCACCAGGTCCTCGATCTTGACCTCGGCGTCGGGCAGCCCGGCCTTGATCAGGGCAACGATGTCGTCGGCAGCCATGGGCATCGCTGGGGTCCTTCAGGCCGCTTCGCCCGCCATATAGGCCGGCAGCCAGGTCTCGTGGGCGCGGCGCAGCTCGCTCAACGATATGGCCATCAGGCCGCTGACCGTCAACGCGCCGCCGCCCGAGGTGCCGATACGCCGGGCCGGGACCCCCGCCTGGGCCGCCGCCGCCAGGACGGCGTCGGCGGCGCCGGTTGCCAGCAGGTAACGGCCCTGGTCCTCGCCGAACAGCCAGGCATGCGGGGCGATGTCGTCGGGCCGCTCGATGGTCGCGCCGGTGGCGCCGGCGATCGCCATCTCGGTGAGCGCGATCAGCAGGCCGCCGTCGGAGAGGTCGTGGCAGGCCGCGACATGGCCGGCGCCGATCTGGCCGCGCACGAAATCGCCATTGCGGCGCTCGACCGCGAGGTCGACCGGCGGCGGCGCGCCCTGTTCGCGGCCATGGATCTCGCGCAGGAAGATCGACTGGCCGAGATGGCCCGTGGTCTCGCCGACCAGCACCAGGGCCAGCCCGGCCTCGCGCAGCGCGATGTCGACGCAGCCCTCGACATCGGCCAGCAGGCCGACGCCACCGATCACCGGCGTCGGCATGATCGGCCGGCCCTCGGTCTCGTTGTAGAGCGAGACATTGCCCGAGACGATCGGGAAGTCGAGCGCGCGGCAGGCCTCGGCCATGCCGGTGATGCAGCCGCCGAACTGGCCCATCACCTCGGGCTTGGTCGGGTTGCCGAAATTCATGTTGTCGGTGCAGGCCAGCGGCCGCGCGCCCACCGCGGTGAGGTTGCGCCATGCCTCGGCGACGGCCTGGCGGCCGCCGGTCTCGGGATGCGCGGCGCAGTAGCGCGGCGTGCAGTCCGAGGTGATCGCCAGCGCCT
>CAYNOF010000648.1:0-5095 GCA_964398335.1 uncultured Rhizobiaceae bacterium | reverse complement strand
CAACAACGGCCTGACGATCAGCACCTCGCTGCAGCTGCAGGCCGGCGGCACGATCAGCCAGAGCAAGGCGATCAGCGCCGCCTCGGCGGCGGTGCGCACGACCGCCGGCAACGTCAACCTCACCGGCGCGACCAACAGCGTCGGAACTTTCGCCGCCTCGTCAACGGGCTCGGTCGGCCTGCTTGAGACCGATGCGGTGGTCGTCGGCTCGGTTGCCGCGGTTGGCGCCCTGACAGCGCTCGACGGGATTGCCGCCAACGGCGTGTCGATCAAGGCCGGCGGCACGGTCAGTCAAACCAAGAGCATCGCCGGCGGTGCCACGGGACTGAACGTGGTCACGACCAGTGGCGACATCGTGCTGGATACCGTCGACAACACGACCAGCGCTGTCGCGTTCACGTCAGCGGGCAGCGTTTCCTACCGGGCCAGCACGGACATCAATGTCACGCAGGTCCAGGTCCTCAGCCTGCTTGTGAGCGGCGCGACGGCGAACGGCCCGCTGACGCTCAGGACCACAGGTGCGGCCACTGGCATCACCCAGAACAGGGCGCTCAGCGCGACGACGCTTGACGTCTCGACCGGCGCCGGCGGCACGGTCATGCTGACCAACAGCTCGAACCTCATCGACACCGTGCAGAGCGCTGCGGGTCTGGGCACCGGCTCGCACCAGATCGTCGACAGCGACGGCGGCCTGAACGTCGGGCCGATCACCTCGAGCGGCGATGTCTCGCTGACGACTTCCGGCGGTGGCCTGACCATCACCGGCGCCGTTAACGTCGGCGCCAAGACGCTGGCCCTGACGGCCAACGGCAACAACGCCATCACGGCCACGGCGGCGGCGATCACCGCCGGCACGCTGACCCTGGAAACCGGCACCGGCGGCAGCGCCAGCATCCAGACGGCGGCGCACGATGTCGGCACGGTCCAGACCGCGGGCGCGGGAGTCGGCACCGGCGGCATCGTCTTCAAGCAGTCGCGGGCCGGCGGCACCATCGTAGGCCCGATCACCTCGGCCGGCACCGTCTCGATCAACGACGGAGCAGGCGCCGTCACGGTGAACGGCGCCATCAGCGTCACCAACAACAACGTCACGCTGGCGGCAAGCGCCAACAAGCTGAACATCAATGCGCAGATCGGCGCCGGCAACGGCCAGGTCGCGCTGCTGGCGCAGGGTGACATCACCCAGGCGAACACCGGCGCCGGCATCACGGCCGACAGCCTGCGCGGCGAATCAGGCGCCGGCAACGTTTCGCTGGCGCCAACCGGCGTCGCCGCTGCCGACGTCAACACCGTCAACACCTTCGCCGGCAAAGCCAGCGCAGGTTCGCTGTCCTTCACCAACAGCGGCACCTTCAGTGTCGGCAAGGTGAACAATACCTCGGGCATCAACGCTGCAACCTCGGTGTCGCTTGCGGTCACCACCAGCGGCAAGACCATCACGCAGGCCGCGGGCGCGGACGGCGCGATCGTCACCAACACGCTGAACCTGTCGACCAACGACGGCGACGTCACCATCAACAGCGCCAGCAACAGCATCGTGCAGCTTGGCACGGTGAATCTGGGCGCCGGCGCCTTCACCTTCTCGACCAGCCAGGCGACTTTCAACGTCGGCACGGTCACCGCCAATGGCGGCATCAGCATCACCAACTCGGGCGGCGACCTGACGACGTCGGCGGCGATCACCTCCAACGGCGACATCTCGCTGCTCGCGACCGGCGGCACGCTGACGCTGGGCGGCACGGTGACGTCGAACAACAAGGGCATCACGCTGCGCTCGAAGGCTGCGCTCGATACCGGCGCATTCCTGGTCTCCGCGCCGACGGCGGTGACCGGCGACGTGACGCTGATCTCCGACACGTCCACGGTGACCGTCGGCACCGGCGGCGTCACCGTCGGCGATACGCTGACCATCCAGATCGGACCCGGCCTGACGCTCAACGTCTCCGGAGCGATCAACGGAGCGACCAGCGTCGCGCTGCACGCCGACGCCATCGACATCTCCGCGCCCATCAACGCCACGGGGACGATCACCCTGGCGCCAGTGACGGTGGGAACCGCCACGACCATCGGCGGCGCCGCGGCGCCCGGCTTTGTCATCGACAACACCGAGCTGACCTTCCTGACCTCGGCCACCACGCTGGTGATCGGCAAGCAGTCGACGGGCACGACGACCTCCGGCGCGATCACCGTGGCCACCGCCACGGTAGGCAACGCCAATCTCGATCTCTTCTCCACCGCCGGCGTGTCCCAGACCGGCATCTTGACCGTTGCCGGCGCCGCCGGCGCGCTGAGCGTCACGGCGGCCGGGAGCGTCGTCCTGAACTCCGGAGCCAATGTCGGTTCAATCACCGGCGGCACGACGTCGGGGAGTTTCTCGCTGCTGCGCACCGGCGGCGTCACCGGTACGCTGACGGTCAACGACATCACGACGGCTGGCGGCGACATCGCGGTCAGGAGCTTCGATGGCTCCGTGGTGGTATCCGGCACACTCGCGAGCAGCGGCGGATCCATCGCAATCGGGGCGAACGACGGCGCCGGATCGACAGTCACGATCAACGGCGCCGTCAACGCCGGCGCCGGCACTGTCTTCCTGTTCAGCAGCGGCGGCACGAGCCAGGGCGCGGGCGGTATCATCACTGCCGGCAGCATCGGCGCCGAGAACTTCTCGTCCGGCGATCTGCTTCTGACGGCAAACAACGTCATTTCCGGCGATGTCGCGCTGGACAATCCCGCCGGGAGCGTCGCCTTCACGAGCACCAGCGGCTTCACGGTTGGTGGCGGTTCGGGTTCGTACACCATCGCCAGCCTGGTCTTCGGCCTCGGCACGACCGGAATCCGCACCAACGCGGCGGGCAGCGCCACGCTCAATGCCGGCGGCACCGTCACGCAGGGTTCCGGCGGCACCGACATCATCTCGACCGGGACATTGATCGTCGCGCAGGTCGGCGCGGCGAACCCGTCGGTCACGCTCGACAACGCCAGCAACGCGATCACCAGCCTCGGCACCGTCTCGATCGGCACCGGCGCCTTCACGCTCGCCGACCAGGGGAACCTGTCGCTGACCGGCGCGGTGACGGCCGGCAGCGTCAGCATCACGACGAGTTCGGGATCGCTGACGCAGAATGCCGGCGCGATGATCGACACGAGCGCGTCGAACGGCACGGTGACGCTGACGACGCTTGTCGCCGGCTCCGTCAACCTGAACGACGACATCAACGCCGGGACCGGCCTCGTGTCGCTCAACGCCGCGGGCGCCGTCAATCAGGGCGCCGGCGGCATCACGGCGGACACCGTCAGTGCCGTCGGCACCGCATCGTTCGTCAGCCTGACCTCGGCGACCAACGCGTTCAGCGCGATCAGCGGGTCGGCCGGCGGCGGCGCGGGCTTCGTCGCGACGACGAGCAGGAGCCTGACCGCGGGCGCCATCACGACGGTCGGCGGCATCGTCACCCTGACGACGAGCGGGGGCACGAGCGATCTGACGGTGGACGGCCTCATCAGCGGCGCGAGCACCATCACGCTGACCTCCGGCCACGACATCTCGCAGACCGCGACCGGCGGCGTCTCGGCGAGCGCGCTGCAGGCGAACGCGACCAACGGCGCAGTGGACCTCACGACGGGCGCCGCCAACAACAAGGTTGCGACGCTCGCCGGCCAGTCCAAGGGCAGCTTCGCCTACACCGACGCCAACAGCACGGCGCTGTCGATCGGCACCGTCAGCACGGTCGGGATCACCTCCAGCGCAGGCGATATCACGGTCAAGGCCACCAAGACGGCGGCGACACTGACGGTGTCGCAGAATGTCACGGCCTCGGCGGCCGGCGGCGATGTGACGCTCGAGTCGGTCGGCAACCTGACCATGAACGGCGCCGCGACGATCACGGCCAATGCCGCCAACGGACGTGTGACGCTCACATCGAGCGCGGGTTCGGTCATCGAAACCGGCTCGAGCACCATCCAGGCGGCCGAGCTGCTGGCTTCTGCCCAGACCAATGTCGACCTGACACGCACGACGAACGTCGTTGGCGCGACGGGATTCGCGGCCACGGCGACCACGGGCTTCGTCGCCTTCTTCAACTCTGGTGCCATCCAGCTCGATCAGGTCGGCGGCGTCAACGGCATCACGGCGGGCGGCGCGGTCGTCATCGCGACGGTATCCGGCGACATCACGCAGACGGCGACCGGCATCATCACCGCCGGCGCCGGACTGCTGCTCGAGGCGGTGAACGGGTCGATCAACCTCAATCAGGCGAACAAGATCACCGGCAACTTCGCCGTCGTCGGCACCGGCAACGGCGACGTCACGCTGCGCAATACGGGCGATCTCAACGTCGGCACCGTGGGACCAGTCGCCACGCAATCACCGATCGGCACGTTCAGCGGCATCGCGATTTCGACCACCAAGACCCTTACGCTGATCTCCGATACCGGTGTCATCACGCAAGGCGCGACCAGCGGCGACGCCATCATCGCCGGCGAGCTGCGCGTCAACACCACCGACCAGAACGCGACGCTCGCCAACACGAGCAACCAGATCACCTCGGTCGGCAACAGCAACCTTGGCGCCGGCAGGCTGACGGTGTTCGATGGCGACGCCGATCTGACCGTGAGCAACCCGGTGGTCGCCGATGGCGGCGTGATCCTGACGACGCAGACCACCTTCAACCTGCCCGGCAGCATCACCGTGGCCAACGGCGACATCTCGCTGACCTCGGTGACCGGCAGCATCGCGCTGTCCAGCACGCTGTCGGCGGTCAATGGACAGGTCCAGCTCGACGCCGGCGGCGCCGGCACGATCACCCAGACCGCCGCCGGCACCATCACGGCCAAGACCCTGATCGCGCGCGCGCCCGGCAGCGTCACCCTCTCGGGCGACAACGATGTCGGCACCATCGCCGGTTCGTCGACGACCGGCACCTTCACCTATCGTGACCTGACCGCGGTCTCCATCGGCAGCCTCACCGATTCGACGGCGGTCACCGTCAACGGCATCACCACCGCCAGCCAGGACATCACCGTCGTGGCCGGCGGCGGCGGCGTGACGGGCGGCATCGCCGTCGATCAGGCGGTCAATGCCGTCTCCGGCATCGTCCGG
>CAYNOF010000647.1:0-2174 GCA_964398335.1 uncultured Rhizobiaceae bacterium | reverse complement strand
TGGAGAACCTGCTGGAACGGGCCGCGAAGACCCCGGTCGCTCCCACCAGCAAGCCATCCACGGAGCCTCGTCCCGGCTTCCCCTACATTGGGGCGGACAATGGGCGCATCAACTTTAAGTTCGGTCACGAAAAAAAGGCCTATGCCCTCACCGACGCCGATTTCAATCTGTGGCAGGAGTCGGAAAATTCCTGGGGCATGCGGCTGAAGGCCCAGCCCACTCGCACCGATTACAGCCTGAGCGATACCGGGATCTTGCAGGTGAACGGACTGTGGCAGCGCTCCGACCGCCTGCGCGACACCCCACTGCAATTCAACCTGCAATGGGAACGCGGCCAGCTGGGACAGCTCACCAAGTTGATCTATGGCAAAGACCGGGGATGGCGCGGCGGGGTGGAGTGGTCGGCCAATATCTCCGGTACCCCCGCCAACCTGCTGATCCAGACCTCCGCCTCGATCGACGATTTTCGCCGTTATGACATCGCCAGCGGCGGCTCTCTGCGGCTGGCAGCGCAGTGTCGCGGGCGTTTCAGTTCCCTGGATCACAGCGTGTCGGAAGTCGCGTGCAGCGCCCCTGTCGGCGATGGCTCGTTGCGCCTGGAGGGAAATCTTGCCGCCACGACTTCCCTCACCCTGCTGGTCCAGGATGTCCCCATGCAAGCGGTGGCTTCGCTCGCCCAGCGGGCCAAGGAAAATCTGCCGGAAGACCTGATCGCTTCGGGAACATTGCAGGGCAAATTCCTTTATCAGCCTGAGCTGCCGGTCTCCGGTCAGGCGGCATGGCAGGGCAGCGGGGAAATTGCCAAACTGCGCCTGTCCTCGAAAGCCAACAATACCGACTTCGCCCTGGAAAAAATTCCCCTGCTGTTGACCAGCCAGAAAGCGGCATCGCCCGGCAAGCGTAAGCCGGCGATCCGCCAATTTCTGGCCGTGCCGGAAGGCATGCATCTGGAGATCGGCCCAGCCAGCCTGGCGTTGGGCCGGACGACCCCAGCGGCGTTACAGGGATGGCTTTCGCCATCCTCTTATGATTTTGAGCTGCAGGGGGACACCCAAATCCGGCGGCTTCTCCAGCTGGCCCGCATGACTGGCATTCCCGTCTCGCAAGCGCTGCTGGACAGCCTGGGCCCGGAGGGCACCGCCAAAATCAACCTGCGCAGCAGCGGGCAGTGGAAAGGGCTGGTTGCGCCCCAGGCGGTCGGCTCCGCCGAGTTGCACAGCGTGCGCGCTGAAGTGCGCGGAATCAACGCGCCGGTGGAGGTGGCTGCGGCCAACCTGGTGCTTTCGCCGGAGGGCATCAGCGCTCAGAACATCAGTGCAACCACTGGTGGAACCACCTGGCGCGGCTCCTTATCCCTCCCCCGCGGATGTGTCCCTGGCAACGGCTGCCGAGTGAGCTTTGACCTGCAAGCGGATGAAATCTCGACCGAGCGATTCAATCAACTGTTGAATCCCAACACCCGCTCCCGGCCCTGGTACCGTTTTCTTTCCAACTCTCCCGGAAGCCCCTGGCTGACCGCGCTGCGGGCCCACGGCAAGCTGGCCGTAAATCGCGTAAGCATTGCCAAATTGGCGGCCACGCGCGCTTCCGCGGACGTCGAACTCGACCGAGGCGTGCTGCGCATTTTGGGACTGCATGCCGACGTCCTGGGAGGACGCCACGAAGGCAGCTGGACGCTCGACTTCACCAGCAAGGCCCCGTCTTATAAGGGAGAAGGCTCCTTCGATCACGTGGCCCTGGCCCGGCTGGCCGACCTGATGCGGGATGGCTGGGTGAACGGCACGGCCAGCGCCACCTATCAAGCCTCGGCCACAGGATGGAGCACAACCGAACTGTTCAACTCGGCGGACGCGGTCCTGCAGGTGAAACTCGAGAACGGCGCGTTCCCTCACATTGTGTTGGCCAATGGAGCGGGCGGGCTTCGGGCTTCCCGCTTCGTGGGCAAAGTGGCACTGCGCAACAGCCGCCTGGAATTTTCCGAAAGCAAACTCGACATGGCTTCCGGCATCTATCAGGTGAGCGGCGTGGCTTCTTTGGGGCGCACGCTCAATGTCAAGCTCACCCGCGATGGGGCCCACGGCTACGAAATTACCGGCCCGCTCAACGCGCCGCGCGTGGCGCGAATCGAGCCCCCGGCAACACGCGCTGCCCTGAAGCCATGAAGTTGATTTCTC
>CAYNOF010000646.1:0-1222 GCA_964398335.1 uncultured Rhizobiaceae bacterium | reverse complement strand
CAGCGCGCGCACGCGGGTCGGGTGGCGCGCCGCGGTCTGCACCGCGATCATCGCGCCCATCGAGTGACCCACGAGCGTCGCCTGCTGTACGCCGGCCGCGTCGAGCAGCTTCGGCACCCAATCCGCCATCGCCTCGATGGTCGAAAGCGGTACGCCCTCGGACTCGCCGTGGCCGGGTAGGTCGACCGCCAGCACCGAGCGGCCGTGATGCGCGAAATAGCGCGTCTGCAGGTTCCAGCAGGTGCGATCGAAGCCCGCGCCGTGGATGAAGAGCACGACCGGCTTGGCCGGATCGAACGGACGCCCGCCCGTGGTGGCGTTGATGCGCTGGCCCTCGACGGTGAACTGCATGATGCGTCTCCCGTCTAGCGCTGCGAGGCCTTGAGTGCCTGGCCGAGATCCTCGATCAGGTCGCTCACGTCCTCCAGCCCGACCGAGAGCCGGATCATGCCCTCGCCGATGCCCGCCGCCTCGAGCTGCTGCGCGGTAAGCTGCGCGTGCGTCGTCGAGGCGGGATGGATCACCAGCGATTTCGCGTCGCCGACATTGGCGAGATGCGAGAACAGCTTCAGCCGCTCGATGAACTTCTTGCCCGCCTCGCGCCCGCCCTTGATGTCGAAGGCGAAGATCGCGCCGCTGCCCTTGGGCAACAGCTTCTGCGCCAGTGCGTGGTCGGGATGGTTGGGCAGGTCGGGATAGAGCACGCGCTCGACGCCCGCCTGCGATGCGAGGAAGCTCGCGACCTTGCGCGCGTTCTCGACGTGCTGGCGCATGCGCAGCGGCAGCGTCTCGAGGCCCTGCAGCAGGTAGAACGCGTTCTGCGGCGACAGCGCCGGGCCGAAATCGCGCAGGCCCTCGGCGCGGGCGCGCATGATGAAAGCCTGCGGGCCGAACTCGTCCCAGAAATCGATGCCGTGATAGCCGGCATAGGGCTCGGTCAGCGTCGGGAACTTGCCCGACTTCTCCCAGTCGAAGCGGCCGCCATCGACCAGCACGCCGGCGATCGCGATGCCGTGGCCGCCGATGAACTTGGTGGCGGAGTGCATGACGATGTCGGCGCCGTGCGCGATCGGGTTGCAGAGATAGGGCGACGCGAACGTGCTGTCGATCATCAGCGGCAGGCCGGCTTCGTGCGCGATCGACGCGACGCGCGGGATGTCGAGCACCTCGCCACCGGGATTGCCGATGGTCTCGCCGAAGATCAGCCGCGTGGCCGGCGTGA
>CAYNOF010000645.1:0-7257 GCA_964398335.1 uncultured Rhizobiaceae bacterium | reverse complement strand
CGCCACCGAGGATGATGACCTTGCGACGATCGCTGACCTCGGCCTCGCACTCCGGCGCCTGCACGCCATCGCCCTCGTAGCAGGAATAGAGATAGGGCGTGCGCGAGGCGAACTCCGCGGCGCAGGTGTCGATGCGCTTGTAGACCGGCCGCACATCGAGTTCGATGCGCCGCGCGGTGACGTCGCTGCCCTTCATCGTGCCGCCGGCCAGCTCGGCGAGGCGCTCGTCCGAGAAGCCCATCTTCTTCAGGCGCAGCAGGCCCTGGCGATCCTTGGGCAGGCCGTCCTTGCGCAGCTCGGCCTCGACCTTCACCAGCTGCTCGATCTGGCGCAGGAACCACGGCTCGTAGCGGCAGGCGGTGGCGACCTCTTCGACCGTCAGCCCGTAGCGGAACGCCTGCGCGATGGTCAGCACGCGATCCGGAGTCGGCCGCGACAGCGCGGCGTGGATCGCCGACTTCGCCGGCGCGCCCGCGATCTCGATCTCGTTCAGCCCGGTCAGCCCGGTTTCCATCGAGCGCAGCGCCTTCTGCAGCGACTCCTGGAAGTTGCGGCCGATCGACATCGCCTCGCCGACGCTCTTCATCGAAGTGGTCAGCGACGGCTCGGCGCCGGGGAACTTCTCGAAGGCGAAGCGCGGGATCTTGGTGACGACGTAGTCGATCGTCGGCTCGAAGGAGGCCGGCGTGCCGGTGATGTCGTTGACCAGCTCGTCGAGCGTGTAGCCCACCGCCAGGCGCGCGGCGACCTTGGCGATGGGAAAGCCGGTGGCCTTCGACGCCAGCGCCGAGGAGCGCGACACGCGCGGGTTCATCTCGATCACGACCATGCGGCCGTTCTGCGGGTTGACGGCGAACTGCACGTTGGATCCGCCGGTATCGACCCCGATCTCGCGCAGGCACGCGATCGAGGCGTTGCGCATGATCTGGTATTCCTTGTCGGTGAGCGTCAGCGCCGGCGCGACGGTGACCGAGTCGCCGGTGTGGATGCCCATCGGGTCGACGTTCTCGATCGAGCAGATGATGATGCAGTTGTCGTTGCGATCGCGCACGACCTCCATCTCGTACTCTTTCCAGCCGAGCACCGATTCCTCGACCAGCACCTCGGTGGTCGGCGAAGCCTCGAGGCCGCCCTGCACGATCTCGAAATACTCATCCCTGTTGTAGGCGATGCCGCCCCCGGTGCCGCCGAGCGTGAACGACGGACGGATGATCGCCGGCAGGCCGACGAACTCCAGCGCCTTGGTCGCCTCCTCGCGATTGTGCACGACCTGGCTCTTGGGCGACTGCAGCCCGATCTTGGTCATGGCATCGCGGAACTGCAGGCGATCCTCGGCCTTGTCGATCGCCGCAGCGTTGGCGCCGATCAGCTCGACGCCGAGCTTCGCCAGTCGGCCATCGCGATGCAGCGCCATCGCCGTGTTGAGCGCGGTCTGCCCGCCCATCGTCGGCAGCAGCGCATCCGGCTTCTCCTTGGCGATGATGCGCGCGACCATGTCCGGCGTGATCGGCTCGATGTAGGTCGCGTCGGCAAGACCGGGGTCGGTCATGATCGTCGCCGGATTCGAGTTCACCAGGATCACCCGATAGCCCTCGGCCTTCAGCGCCTTGCACGCCTGCACGCCGGAGTAATCGTACTCGCAGGCCTGGCCGATCACGATCGGCCCGGCGCCGATCACAAGGATGGACTGGATGTCGGTGCGTTTGGGCATCGTGGCCTCAGTTCTTCTTCTTGTTGGCCGCGATCATGTCGACGAAGCGGTCGAAGAGGTAATGACTGTCCTCGGGACCAGGCGACGCCTCGGGATGGTACTGCACCGAGAAAGCCGGCTTGTCCTTCAGTCGCAGGCCTTCATTGACGCCGTCGAACAGCGAGACATGCGTGACCTCGGCGTTGGCCGGCAGCGATTCGGGCAGCACGCAGAAGCCGTGGTTCTGCGAGGTGATCTCGACCTTGCCGGTCGTGAGATCCTTCACCGGCTGGTTGGCGCCGCGATGGCCGCGCGCCATCTTCGCGGTCTTGCCGCCGATCGCCAGCGCCAGCATCTGGTGGCCCAGGCAGATGCCGAACAGCGGCACCCTGGCATCGAGCACGCCCTGGATCGCCGGCACCGCGTAGGTGCCGGTGGCTGCCGGATCGCCGGGGCCGTTGGACAGGAACACGCCGTCGGGCTTGTGGCGCAGGATATCCTCGGCCGTCGCCGTCGCCGGCAGCACCGTGACCTTGCAGCCGGCGTTGGCGAGGCAGCGCAGGATGTTGCGCTTGGCGCCGTAGTCGACGGCGACGACGTGGTACTTCGCGTCTGTCTGCTTGCCGTAGCCCTTGCCGAGTGTCCAAACGAGTTCGTCCCAGCCGTAGCTTTGGCGCGTGCTGACCTCGAGCGCGAGGTCCATGCCTTCGAGGCCCGGCCAGTCGGCCGCCTTCTTCACCAGATCGGGGATGTCGAACTTGCCGTCGGGCCGATGGGCGACGACGCCGTTGGGCGCACCGCCGTCGCGGATGCGCCGCGTCACCTGCCGCGTGTCGATGCCGCAGGCGCCGGGCAGATTGTGCGACTTCAGCCAGGCATCGAGATGGCGCGCCGCGCGCCAGTTGGCCGGATCGGTGATGTCCTCGCGCAGCACGACACCGCGCGCCGCCGGCGTGATGGTTTCGATGTACTCGTCGTTGGTGCCGACGTTGCCGATATGCGGGAAGGTGAAGGTGATGATCTGCCCGGCGTAGCTCGGATCGGTGATGATCTCCTGGTAGCCGGTCATCGAGGTGTTGAAGCAGACCTCGCCCACCGCCTCGCCGGCCGCGCCGACGCCGCGGCCCCAGAACACCGAGCCGTCGGCCAGCACGAGGGCAGCGGTCGCGCCGTCGGGTTGCGCAGGCGCGACCCGAGTCGCGGCGCCCGGAGCGGCGCCGGTCGAGGATGGTGGGGCCATGGTTTAAAGTCCGATCGCGTGGGCGCAGGTCCGCTAAGGGCTCGGTCCGGCGCGAAATTCGCCGTCTTGTAATGATCGACCGGCAGCGCGTCAACCCCCGGCGATTTCCAAAATCACAGTCTTTTCAACATGTTATTTCAATTGCCCATGCCGGCTGCTGCGGCTATTTTGCCGCTTTCCCGCCCGGCCACAGAGGCAACGATGTTGCGCGACCGCTTCACCGAAGCGCTGAAAGACGCCATGCGCGCCAAGGACATGGCGAGCGTTTCGACCATCCGCCTGATGATCGCCCGGCTCAAGGAATGGGACATCGAGGCGCGCGCCAAGGGCAACAAGGACGGCATCCGCGATGCCGAAATCCTGCAGATGCTCTCGGGCATGGTGAAGCAGCGCGGCGAAAGCATCACCGCCTACCAGCAGGGCAACCGCCAGGACCTCGCCGACAAGGAGCAGGCGGAGATCGACGTCATCCGCAAGTTCATGCCGCAGCAGCTCGATGCCGCCGGCATCGACGCGGTGATCGCCAAGGGCATCGCCGAGACCGGCGCCTCGGGCATCAAGGGCATGGGCCCGCTGATGGCCTGGCTGAAGGCCAACTACGCCGGCCAGATGGACTTCGCCGCCGCCTCCGCCGCCGCGAAGAAGGCGCTGGGCGGCTAGGGATCAGTCCCCGCTTATCACAGCACCGCCGCGGTCTCATTCGGCGGTATGCTGCGGCATGGCGTTTCCGCCGGAGTTCGTCGAGGAGCTGCGCAACCGGATCACCCTCTCGGAGGTGATCGGGCGCAAGGTCGCGCTCAAGCGCAAGGGGCGGGAGTACGCGGGGCTATGCCCGTTCCATAACGAGAAGACGCCGAGCTTCTGGGTCAATGATCAGAAGGCGTTCTTCCACTGCTTCGGCTGCGGCGCGCATGGTGATGCCATCGGCTTCACCATGCGCATCGAGGGGCTGACGTTCCCCGACGCGGTCGAGAAGCTGGCGCACGATGTCGGGCTGGCGGTGCCGGTAGCCACGCCGCAGGAGCGTGAGCGGGCGCAGGCGGCGGCGACCTTGCACACTGTCGCGTCGCTGGCGGCCCGCTGGTTCGAGACGCAGTTGCGGATGCCCGGCGGCAAGGCCGGGTTGGACTACCTGCGCGGCCGCGGCTTGTCGGACGACACCATCGAGCGGTTCCAGCTCGGCTTCGCGCCCGACAATAGAGAAGCATTGCAGGCGGCCTTGAAGCGCGACGCCGTCACCGAGCAGCAGCTGGTCGATTGCGGGCTGGTGATCCGGCCCGATGAGGGCGGCCGTGCGCCCTACGACCGCTTCCGGGGACGGGTGATGTTCCCGATCCACGACCGGCGCGGGCGGGTGATCGCCTTCGGCGGCCGGGTCATCGGCCCGGGCGAGCCGAAATACCTGAACTCGCCGGAGACGCCGCTCTTCCACAAGGGCGACAACCTCTACTGCCTGCACCTCGCGCGCGAGGCGGCCGCCAAGGACCGGCCAGTCATCGTCGCCGAGGGCTACATGGATGTGATTGCATTGCATGTGGCCGGCTTCGACGGCGCCGTGGCGCCCTTGGGCACGGCGCTGACCGAGGGCCAGCTCGCCCTGCTCTGGCGCATGGCCGACGAGCCGTACCTCTGCTTCGACCGCGACAATGCCGGCAAGCGGGCGGCCCAGCGGGCGGCGGAACGCGCACTGCCCCTGCTGGCGCCGGGCAAGAGCCTGCGCTTCGTCAGCCTGCCGCCGGGCGAGGACCCGGACAGCCTGATCCGCAGCGGCGGCCGGCCAGCCTTCGAGGCAGCCCTGAAGGCCGCGCGGCCGCTGGTCGACGTGGTCTGGGAGATCGAGACCCTCGGCCAGCCGGACAATACCCCGGAGCGTCGGGCCGCGATCCGCGCCGCCCTGCGCCAACGCGCCGCCACCATCGCCGATCCGGTCGTCAAGGAACTGTACCGGACTGAGCTCGACCAGCGCTTCGAGGCGGCCTGGCCGCGGTTCCGATCGGCCGGGCAGCCAGGTCGGTCCGGGACCGGGCCTCGCCGGCCGCGGGTCATGGACCGGCCGTTCCGGCGGGAGCCGTCGCTGGAGGAAATCGCATGGTTTCACAAGGGTGCCGCATTGGCGGCGGCCAGCCATGATCTCGACCCGGGCCGGCGGGAGGGGCTTCTGCTGGGCGCCCTGCTGCTGCACCCGGCCTGGCTGGAGGGGCTGGCCGAGGATCTCGCCGCCCTCCCGCTGACCGGCGCCGAGCGTGAGCGGCTGCGCAGCGCCCTGCTCGAAGCCGCTGCCGAAGTGGACCATCCGGGCGCCGGAGAGGACGTCGCGGTGCTTGAAGCGGCGGCCATTGCACGCCATCTCAACAGCGCTGGATTGACCGCCATGGCCGAGGCCCTTCGTCAGGAGGCGATCAGGGGTTTCGGACCGGCGGAGCCGGAAAAAGCCGCCCGGGAGCGTTGGCGGCGGGAGGCCGAAAGCCACCGCTTGGCGTTTGCCGAAGCCTCGGAGCTCAGGGCGGCGGAGGCGAGCTTTGCCAGCGACCCGAGCGAGGCCAACTGGGAGCGACTGCAGGCCTTGCGCCATCAGTCGATCCGCAGCGCCCGCACGGGCAGCAGTGGCGGCTAGCCGGATTGCCTGCAAATGCGGGCGTTGGGGCCGTTTTTCACTGGCCGCCCGGCGAGGCGGTGTCTATAAGGTAGAGGTACCTGTCGCTCCCCCGGCGACGGGTTTTGTTGTCATTATCAGGCGCTTGTTCCCAGGTTTGCGACCGGCCCGCCTCGACGGGTCGCAGAACCCGCCACCGGAACCGCGCCGCTTAGGGAAGGTGTCGCGCCGATGGCGACCAAGCTGGCAACTGCCCCGGAAACGACCGAGAAGCCTGAAGACCCGATCGACTCGCCGCTGCTGGATACCCTGGGTGCGGGGCTGAAGAAGCTCCTGCAGAAGGGCAAGGAGCGCGGTTACGTCACGGTCGACGAGCTCAGCGCCGCCCTGCCCGCCGAGGAAGTCACCTCGGAGCAGATCGAGGACACCATGGCGATGATCTCCGAGATGGGGATCAACCTGGTGGACAGCGAGGAGACCGAGGATGTCGGCGGCGAGGAGAAGCCGGCCGCCACCGACGGCAAGGTCGCCGTCGCGGCTTCCGAGGTCGAGGAGGAAGAGGATTACGGCCGCACCGATGACCCGGTGCGCATGTACCTGCGCGAGATGGGCTCGGTCGAGCTGCTCAGCCGCGAGGGCGAGATCGCCATCGCCAAGCGCATCGAGGCCGGCCAGGAGAAGATGATCGGCGCGATCTGCGAGAGCCCGCTGACCATCACCGCCCTGCTCGAGTGGCGCGACGCGCTCAACGACAACCGCATGCTGCTGCGCGACGTCATCGACCTCGAGGCGACCTATGGCGGCGGCCCCGACGCGGCCGCGTCGAAGGCCGACGGCGCCAATGGTGCGGCCAACGGCACCGTGCCGCCGGGCCCGCGCCCGTCCGTGCCGACGCCGCAGCGTCCGCCGTCGATGCCCAAGCCGGCGCCGAAGCCGGCCGAGGCGTCCGCCGACGGGGAGGCCGCCGGCGAAGCCGCCGCACCGGGCGAGGACGAGCAGAACGAGGAAGAGGCCAACGTCTCGCTGTCGGCGATGGAGGAGAAGCTCAAGCCGGAGGTTCTCAAGACCCTGTCGAAGATCGCCAAGACCTACGGCGACATGTCGAAGGTGCAGAACCGCCGGCTGTCCACCCTGCAGCGCGGCCACAAGCCGTCGCCCGATTTCGAGCGCAAGTACGAGCACTACCGCAAGAAGATCGTCGAGCTGGTGCGGACCATCCACATCAACAACGGCCGCATCGAGCAGCTGCGCGATCAGCTCTACGACATGAACCGCAGCCTGGCGCAGCAGGAGGGCAAGCTCTTCCGCATCGTCGAGTCGATGAAGATCAAGCGCGAGGAGTTCCTCAGCGCCTACATCGGCCACGAGCTCGATCCCAACTGGCTCGAGAAGGTGCAGAAGCTGCCCAACAAGGGCTGGAAGGAGCTGGCCAAGCGCCGTGGCGCCGACGTCACGGTGATCCGCGGAGAGATCGGTTCACTGTCGGCGAACTCGGGCCTGCCGATCAGCGAGCTGCGCCGCATCGTGCGCACGGTTCAGGAAGGCGAGCGCGAGGCGACGCGGGCGAAGAAGGAGATGGTCGAGGCCAATTTGCGTCTCGTGATCTCGATCGCCAAGAAGTACACCAACCGCGGCCTGCAGTTCCTCGACCTGATCCAGGAAGGCAACATCGGCCTGATGAAGGCGGTCGACAAGTTCGAGTACCGCCGCGGCTACAAGTTCTCGACCTACGCC
>CAYNOF010000644.1:0-1225 GCA_964398335.1 uncultured Rhizobiaceae bacterium | reverse complement strand
GTTGTCGCCGTAGATCGGCTTCGGCATGAAGGTGCAGGTCTTGCCCCACTGCGCTGCGACGTTGTGCAGGCCGTACTTGTACTTCTGCACGTTGTCGCCGGTCTTCACCAGCGTGTCGAAGCGGAAGCCCAGCTCGTTCTGCGCCGGCGCGACTTCGTGGTGATGGATCTCCATGGTGAGGCCCATCTCGGTCAGCACGGTGCACATCTCGGCGCGCAGGTCGTGCATCGAGTCGACCGGCGGGACCGGGAAGTAGCCGCCCTTAACGCCCGGACGGTGGCCCATGTTGCCGCCTTCCATCACCGTGCCGCTGTTGTTCGGCGTCTCGGTGGCGTCGACGGCGTAGAACGAGCCGTGCATCTTGACGTCGAAGCGCACGTCGTCGAACACGAAGAACTCGAGCTCGGGACCGAACACGGCGGTGTCACCCAGGCCGGACGACTTCAGGTAGGCCTCGGCGCGCTTGGCGGTCGAGCGCGGGCAGCGGGCATAGAACTGGCCGGTCGACGGCTCGATGACGTCGCAGAAGATCGTCAGGGTCGTCTGGGCCGTGAACGGATCGAGGATCGCCGTCGACGGATCGGGCATCAGGATCATGTCGGACTCGTTGATCGCCTTCCAGCCGGCGATCGAGGAGCCGTCGAACATCACGCCGTCGGCGAACACCGATTCGTCGACCGCCGACGCGGTCTTGGCGGTGTGCTGCCACTTGCCGCGCGGATCGGTGAACCGGAAGGAGACGAACTTCACGTCCTTCTCCTTCATCATCTGCAGCACGCTCTTGGCGTCGGCCATATCCCTTGGTCCTTTCACTTTGTGGATTGTCTTGTCTTCCCGTGCGGCCCGCGATGCGGCCTCAGATAGCCTCGTCGCCGCGCTCTCCGGTGCGGATGCGCACGGCCTCCTCTACCCCCGAGACGAAGATCTTGCCATCGCCGATCCGGCCGGTCTGCGCCGCGTTGCGGATCGCCTCGACGGCCTTCTCGGCCTGGGCGTCCTCGACGACCAGCTCGACCTTCACCTTGGGCAGGAAATCGACGACGTACTCGGCACCGCGATAGAGCTCGGTGTGGCCCTTCTGCCGCCCGAAGCCCTTGGCCTCGATGACAGTGATGCCTTTGACGCCAATCTCGTTGAGCGCCTCCTTCACCTCGTCGAGCTTGAAGGGCTTGATGATGGCTTCGATCTTCTTCATTGGCACGCTACACGGGTGACAGACGACGGG
>CAYNOF010000643.1:0-1129 GCA_964398335.1 uncultured Rhizobiaceae bacterium | reverse complement strand
GATCGCTGATGTCCACGGCGACCCGTGTCCCATCGGGCGAAAGGCTGGGATTGGCCTGCACGGCCGGTTCCCCTACTCGGCCCAGTTCCTTTCCGTTGCGGTCCATCCAGGTCAGTTCCGACGTGGCCGCGCCGGTATTCGAGTTGTACACCAAGGTGCCATTGGGCGAGGCGGTCAAGGCCGTCCAATAAGTCGAGGCCTGGAACCCAACCACATCCGCGACGACCATCGGACTTCCCGTGACCTTGCCCGTCGCGAGATCAAAAGGGAGACTGACCAGGCGGCGGTCATCATTGGCGTAGTATAGCGAGCGCGCATCGTAAGCTACGCTGGAGCGGCACAAGACGAGCAATTTCTTCTCCTTGGCCGCCAGAGAGCTGATATAGATGCCGCTGCTTTGGTCATTCCTGGCATTGGCG
Organism: uncultured Rhizobiaceae bacterium; assembly: GCA_964398335.1. Taxonomy (GTDB): domain Bacteria; phylum Pseudomonadota; class Alphaproteobacteria; order Reyranellales; family Reyranellaceae; genus JAFAZJ01. The sequence continues at coordinate 710 of CAYNOF010000643.1, read as the reverse complement.
AAGTTTCCCGCCCAGAACAGGAAGTGATCGCCATCCGGAAGAAAGATCGGCCAACGATGGGTGCTGTCGCCCTCGCGGATGGTGGCGGTGAACGGCGCCGCCCCGGTGCCATCGGGACGGATGCGCCACAACACGCTGCCCGCATCCGGGGCATAGACGATCACGTCCCGGCTCCCCCAGGTCCCTCCGCGGGCGGACAACACATTGGTTAGGGCTTGGGGCACGCCGCCGGAAACTTCGATCTTCAACAGCTTTCCATTGGCGAAAAATGCCAGGAACCGGTTGTCCGGTGACCAGAAGGGAAAACTGGCGCCTTCCGTTCCCGCCAGCAAAGTCGCATCCGCGGAGCCCACCGCTTGCACATAGATCATGGGCAGGCCGGTACTCTCCTCGGGAGAAACAAAGGCCAGCATCGAACCATCTGCGGAGAGGGCCATGTGGCTGACTTCGCCGGGGACCGAGATGGCAAACTGCTGGCGTTTGACCGCAGGCACGCGCTTCATCCCCAGCCAAGCGGCGGCCGCCAGGGCCGCCACCAGCAGCGGTATGCCGATCCAGGCCCACAGCGCTCCCTGCCCCTCCGCAGCCGTGGCTTTGAGCGCCGAGGTGCTGTCGGAGCCGGAGAGCGCCGAGAGGGCGAAAGCCAGATCACGCGCCGATTGGAAGCGCTGGTCGGGACGCTTCTCCAGGCAGCGCCGGATGATACGGTC
>CAYNOF010000642.1:0-14121 GCA_964398335.1 uncultured Rhizobiaceae bacterium | reverse complement strand
CGGCGCGCTAGCCCGGCGGCGCGACCGAGAGGCCGACGACCTTGTGCTTCTCGATCAGGCTCTTCACGAAGCCCGACTTCTTGGCGTCCTCGACGAAGCTGCGCAGGAAGGCGGCGCCCGCCTCGTTGGTCTTCGCGGTGCCGATGGCCTGCTGCACGGCGGTGAAGTTGCCGTCGAGGATGCGCGCGCCGGGCAGCTTCTGCACGTCGCTCAGCAAGCGCGGCTTCAGGCCGGACAGCGCCTCGAGCTTGTCGTTGACGAAAAGATTGAAGGCGCCGTCGAGACCTTCGGCGCGCACCAGGGTGGCGTTCTTGATGTTGCGCTCGAGCCAGAGATCGTAGGCGCTGCGCGCGCTCACCGCGATGCGCACGCCCTTGCTGTCGACCTCGGCGACGCTGTTGAGCTTCGAGCCCGCCGGCACAAGATACGTCGCCTCGATCTCGACATAGGCAGCGGTGAAGGTGATCTTCTGCGCCCGCGCCGGCTCGGCGCCGATCAGGCCGATATCCCAGGTGTCGGTGCCGCCGGCATCGGCCAACTCACCCGGCGTCTTGTAGGGCAGGTACTTCACCGGCACGCCGAGCTTCTCGGCGATCGCCGCGGCCATGTCGGGCGAGACACCGGCCGGGTCGCCCGACGGCGTGCGGCCGGTGACCAGCAGGAAATTGCCCATGTTGATGGCGGCGCGCAGCACCCCCGTGGGCGCGAGCTGGGAGGCGAGTTCATGCGGCATGGCGGCGTTTCCTCTTTTCGGCCCCGCAGTGGAGCCTTGAAACCGCCGCCGATTCAACCGTCAATGCGGGCATGTGGAGGAGATCACCTATGAAGCGGATGAAATTCGGCGCCTTCCTCGCCCCGCATCACCCCGTCGGCGAGCATCCCACCCTGCAGTTCCAGCGCGACCTGGAATTCGTCGAGCACCTCGACCACTACAATTACGACGAGTTCTGGTGCGGCGAGCATCACTCCTCGGGGTGGGAGATGATCGGCTCGCCCGAGATGTTCCTCGCCGCCGCCGCGCAGCGCACCAAGCGCATCAAGCTCGGCACCGGCGTCGTGTCGCTGCCCTATCACCATCCATTCAACGTCGCGCAGCGCATGGTGCAGCTCGACCACATGAGCCACGGCCGCGCGATCTTCGGCTCAGGCCCCGGCGCGCTGCCGTCCGACGCGCGCACCTTCGGCATCGACCAGGTGCTGCTGCGCGACCGCCAGGACGAGGCGCTGGGCGTGATCGTGCGCCTGCTCAACGGCGAGCGCTTCAGCTACCAGTGCGACTGGTTCCAGATCAACGAGGGCCAGCTGCAGCTGCTGCCGCTGCAGGACACGCTGCCGATGGCCGCGGCCTCCTCGATCAGCCCGTCGGGCATGCAGCTCGCCGGCAAGTACGGCATGGGCGTGCTGTCGATCGCCTCGACCTCGCAGGAAGGCCTGTCGGCGCTGCCGGTGCAGTGGGGCTTCGCCGAAGAGGCGGCGGCCAAGCACGGCAAGACCGTCGATCGCAAGGATTGGCGCGTGCTGGTCTCCTTCCACATCGCCGAGTCGGCCAAGGACGCCGAGCGCGAGGCGCTCGACGGGCTGTGGTGGTGGCACAACGAATACCGCGTGCGCGTGCTGGGCCAGATGGGTGCCGTGGCGGTGCCCGACCGCTACGAGCTGATGGCCCAGGTGCGTGGCGCCGGTGGCGGTGGCGCGGGCGCCTCGGTGGTCGGCACGCCGGACCAGCTGGTGGCGATGATCAAGAACCTGCAGCAGGTCACCGGCGGCTTCGGCACGGTGCTGGGCTTCGCGCATGACTGGGCCAACCGCGAGGCCACCTTGCGCTCGTGGGAGCTGTTCGCGCGCTACGTGATCCCCGAGCTCAACGGCTACACGGCCAACCAGAAGGTCTCGGCCGAGTTCCTCGCCTCGCACCAGGCCGAGCTGATGAAGGGCCGCGCCGAATCGATCCGCGCCACCATCAAGGACAACGCCAAGGCACAGGCGGCGCTTGATGTGACGATGAAGAACATGGCCGCCGGGCAGCAGCTGGCCGGCGGCTTCCGCCCCGGCTCGCTGCCGCCGATGGAGGAGATGAAGAAGGAGAAAGTCGGTTCCGACGACTAAGCAAAAAAATCAGGGAGGGTGTGATGGGTTGGATTTCGAGACGCGGCCTGCTGGCCGCGTCGGCGGCGGTGGCCCTGCCGCTGCCGGCATTGGCGCAGGCCTGGCCGGACAAGGCGGTGAAGATCGTCGTGCCCTTCGGACCCGGCGGCCCGGCCGACGTCTATGCGCGCGTGCTGGGCAATGCGCTGTCGGAAACGCTGAAGCAATCCTTCATCATCGACAACAAGCCGGGCGCCGGCGCCGTGATCGGTACGGAGATCGTCGCGAAGTCGCCACCCGACGGCTACACGCTCTTGATGATGTCCAACACCCACACCACCAACGAGACCCTGCTGAAGAACAAACCCTACGCGCTGCTCAAGGATCTCGCGCCAGTCGCGCCGGTGAACTCCTCGGACCTGCTGATGGTGGTGCACCCCTCGGTCGAGGCCAAGACGCTGAAGGAATTCATCGACCTGGCGAAGAAGCAGCCGGGCAAGCTGAGCTACGCCTCGTCCGGTCCTGGCACGCCCTATCACATGGCCGGCGAGCTGTTCAAAGCCATGAGCGGCACCGATATCCTGCACGTGCCGCACAAGAACAGCGGCGACGCGCGCAACAGCGTGCTGGGCGGCCACGTGCACATGATGCTCGACGCCGTGACCGCGATGGCCGGCAATGTCGAGACCGGCAGGCTGCGCGCCCTGGGCACGACCGGGCAGAAGCGTTCGAAGGTGCTGGCCGACGTGCCGACCGTCAGCGAGGCCGGCGTGCCGGGCTACGAGGCGACGATCTGGCTCGGCATCATGGCGCCGACGGGCACGCCCGCTGCCGTGGTCGACAGGCTCAACGCCGAGATCGCCAAGGTGATCGCGCGACCGGAGATCAGCAGCGCCTGGGCCAGGCAGGGCGCCGAGCCGATGACGATGTCGCCGGCCGCCTTCGGCAGCTTCCTCAAGGGCGATATCGAGAAATGGGCCAAGGTGATCCAGACCGCCGGTATCCAACCCCAGTGAAAGTCCTGCACATCCTCAGCGGCGGCGCCGCCCAGGGTCTGGTCGAGTCGCTGGGCGCCGAGTTCGAGTCCGCAACCGGCCATCGCATCGAGGGCACCTTCGGCGCCGTCGGCGCGATGCGCGAGAAGCTGCTGGCGGGCGCGCCGGCCGACCTGCTGATCCTCACGTCGGCGCTGATTGCCAGGCTCGACCGCGACGACCACATCGTGCCGGGCTCGGCGAAGATCATCGGCAATGTCGAGACCGCGGTCGCCGTGCGTCGCCGCGATGCCGCGCCATCGATCGGCAGCGCGGACTCGTTGCGTGCCGCGCTGCTGGACGCCGACGAGATTCACCTGCCCGATCCGACGCAGGCGACGGCCGGCATCCACTTCGCCAAGGTTCTGCGCGACCTGGGCATCGCCGAACGGGTTGCCGCCCGACTGCGCCCCGCACCCAACGGCAGGTCGGCGATGCGCGCGCTCGCGAACTCGAAGAGCGGGCGTCCGATCGGCTGCACGCAGGTCACCGAGATCCTCGCCACGCCCGGCCTGGACCTCGTCGGATCACTGCCGCCGAGCTGTGCCCTGTCGACACCCTACGCCGTGGCCATCACACGCCGCGCGCAGGCGCCGGAGGCGGCCAGCCGATTCGCAGCGATGCTGACATCGCAGTCCGGCCGCGACGAGCGAGGCGAGCTGGGCTTCACCTGACTACTTGCCGCCGCGCGCCTTCTTCCACGCCTCGTAGTCGCGCTTGGCCTCCTCGCCGGCGACCGGGAACAGGCCCTTGAGCGGGCGGCCGCGCGCCACCTCGGCCTCGGCGAATTCCTCGTACTCGTAGGTCTTCACCGCCTCGTCGGCCACCGCCTCGACGATGTCGGCGGGGATCACCAGCACCGCGTCCTTGTCGCCGACGACGATGTCGCCGGGATAGACCGCGACGCCGCCGCAGGCGATCGGCAGCTGCAGGTCGACCGGGCGATGCGCGATCGGGCTGGGCGGCGAGGACGGCCGGCGCAGATAGGCCGGCAGGCCGGTCTTGGCGACGCCGTCGGTGTCGCGCAGGCCGCCATCGGTGACGATGCCGGCGCAGCCGCGCGCCTTCAGGCGGCCGACATAGAGATCGCCGGCCGACGCCGCACGCGAGTCGCCGCGGGAGTCGATCATCAAGACATGGCCCGGCGGGCATTCCTCCATCGCCTGCGGCTGCACCATCGAGCGGCTGGTCGAGGTCGGACCGTCCTTGTCCTCGCGCGAGGGGATGAAGCGCATGGTGAAGGCGATGCCGACGAGGCGCGGCTGCTCGGGCCGCAGCGGCCACACGTCGTAGAGGGTCATCGACTTCAGGCCGCGGCGGTTGAGCACGCCGGTCAGGGTCGAGGTACCGACGCGGGCCAGGGCCTCGCGCAGATCCGAGCTCAGTTTGTCCATGCGTTGTTGCTCCTCCCAGGCTGGGCGCAGTCAACGGCATCACGAGACACACCGCAAGCCGGCAACGAAGACACGTTCGGATCGTTGATTCGGTGAGCAGTTCGTAACGTCTTGTGTGGCTGTGCGTCCCCCTTTACGTGCTCCCCGCGGTCGCGCGGCGGCCCCTGCATGGAGTGACGATATGAGCTTCGAGACGGCGCTCTCCCCCTGGCGTCCGCAGCTGCTGAGCGTGCTGCGCATCATGTCCGGCCTGCTGATCCTGCAGCACGGCACGGCCAAGCTCCTGAAGTTCCCGGTCGTGCCCAACATGGCGAACCTGTCGCTGTCGTCGTGGGGCGGCATCGCCGGCTTCTTCGAGCTGATAGGCGGTATCCTTCTGGTAATCGGCCTGTTTACCCGGCCCGCCGCCTTCGTCCTCTCGGGCATGACGGCGGTGGCCTATTTCATGGCCCACGCGCCGCGCAACTTCTATCCGATCCTCAACGGCGGCGAACTGGCGGTGCTGTACTGCTTCGCCTTCCTCTACCTGGCCGCGGCCGGCGGCGGGCCGTGGAGCATTGACGCGATTGTGCGTCGCCGGGGGGCCTAGCCCCTCTGCGCCGGCGGGAGTAGCATGGCATCCACTAGGGAGCCCGATATGACCGACAAATCAATGGCGCCCGCCGGCGTCAACCATCTCGTCCTCAACGTCCGCAATCTCGAGGAATCGCACCGCTTCTGGACCGAGGTTGTGGGCTTCGAGCAGGTCGGCGTCAATTCGCCGAAGATGCGCTTCTACAGCGCGCCCGGTAACAACAAGGGCCATCTCAACCATCACGACGTGGCCATCGTCGAGAATCCCGACCTGCCGCCGCCGCCCGAGAACTGGTCGATGTTCGGCGGCGGCTTCGCCATCAACCATGTCGCCATCGGCTTCCCGACTCGCGAGGCGTGGCTGAAGCGCCTGGAGTATCTCCAGGAGAAGGGCATCAAGTTCGGCCGTCGCGTCAACCACGGCATGACGCACAGCCTCTACATCAGCGATCCCAACGGCTACGGCGTCGAGCTGCTCTACGAGCTGCCGCACGAGGTCTGGGGCGGCGACATCAACGGCGCGCTGAACTACGTCGAGGTGCTGCCCACCGAGGGCAAGGAAGCGCTCGTCGACTCCGAGAAGAACCCGGTGTTCCGCAAGGAAGCGGTGCCGGCCGAATAGCGGCTGGCTGGGCGTCGTCATGCATTTCGGCATCGCGCTGCCCACGGCAGCCGATTCATGGAAGATCGTGCAGCGTGCGGAGGAACTCGGCTTCTCGCACGCCTGGTTCTACGACACGCAGATGCTGAGCGCGGATTGCTTCGTCGCCATGGGCGCCGCGGCGGTCCATACGCGCCGGATCCGGCTGGGCACCGGCGTGCTGGTGCCGTCGAACCGCATCGCGCCGGTCACCGCCAACGCCATCGCCACCCTCAACCAGCTCGCCCCCGGCCGCATCGATTTCGGCGTCGGCACCGGCTTCACCGCGCGCCGCGCCATGGGCTTCGGCGCGATGAAGATCAGGGACATGGAGACCTACATCGCGCAGGTCTACGGCCTGCTGCGCGGTGAGATCGTCGATTTCGAGATGGAAGGGCAGCGCAGGAAGATCCGCTTCCTCAATCCCGAGCTGCCCCTCTTCAACACCAGGGACCCGATCAAGCTGCACCTCTCCGCCTTCGGCCCGCGTACGCGCGCGCTGACGGCGAAGCTCGATGCCGGCTGGATCGATTTCGTCGGCAACGTCGACACCGGCATCCGCGAGGTGCAGGCGATGCGCACGGCGTGGACCGAGGCCGGCCGCGCCGTCGGCGATCTGGAGGCCACCGCCTTCGCGCTGGGCTGCGTGCTGGTCGACGGCGAGCCCGCCGATTCGCCGCGCGCCATGGCCCAGGCTGGCCCGCGCGCCGCCGTCATGCTGCATCGCGCCGCCGACGAGGCGATCTCCGGCCTCAAGCCCGGCATCGCCATGCCGGCGTCAGGCCGGCCCGAGGTCGACGGCTATGTCGCGCTGGCCCGCGGCTTCGAGCCCAAGGACGCGCCCTACCTGCAGAACCATCGCGGGCACCTGATGTTCGTGAAGCCCGAGGAGAAGCGGTTCGTCACGGCGGAGCTGATCAAGGCGACATCGTTCACCGCCAGCGAGCGCGAGATCATCGAGCGCATCGAGAGGCTGCGCGACGCCGGCTACAGCCAGTTCACCATCCAGCTCGTGCCCGGCCAGGAAGCCGCGATCGACGACTGGGCGCGCATCCGCAAGGCCGTCGGCTGATCCTCTGCCTTCTGCCGGGGAAGGCAGGCTTCACGCAAGACGGGCGGACGGAATCGGCTTCTCCGCGGTCTGATACAGGCCCTTGAGGCTGAACTCGGCCAATGCCTTGTGGCGCGCGACGGCGTCGGGATGCAGCTCCGACTCCGGCGGCACTTCCTCCCGGTGATACTTGAAGCGGTCGGTGCCGCGCACGAGCAGCGCGCTGCTGCTGCGGCCTTCGGCCGGCTTGAGGCTGGTGGGCATGTAGCGCACGGCGAAGCCGCGGCGTGGCCAGCCGGCGCGATTGGGGCCGGAGCCGTGCACGATCAGCACGTGATGCAGCGAGACCTCGCCGGGCTCGAGCACAAAGTCGACGGCCTGCGATTCATCGACCTTTGCCTCGATCTCCTGGCCGCGTGTCAGGAGGTTGTCCGCGGCGAAGGTGTCGTGATGAGTGAGCTGCTGGCGGTGGGTGCCGGGCACGACCTGCATGCAGCCCGACAGCTCGTTGCTGGGCGTGAAGGCGATCCACGCCGTTACCACCTCGGGCGCGGCGAGCCCCCAGTACGTCGCGTCCTGGTGCCAGGAGACGAACTTGCCGTCGCCCGGCCCCTTGTTGAAGAACGTGCCGCCGAAGCACAGCAGGTCGGGCCCGAGGATGCTCTCGACCGCATCGAGGATGCGCGGGTCGCGCACCAGCGCGTCGAGCCAGGGGAAGACGAGATAGGGCTTCACGTTCATCAGGCCGCTGCTGAACGAGGCGTTGGCGCGCTTCTCCGACTCCTCGAAGCGGCGGTTGAGCTCATGCGCTTCGTCGGGCGAGAACGCCTTGAGCTTCAGGTGGTAGCCGCGCTCGCGATAGGCGTCGACTTCCGCTTTGCTCAATGCCGTGCCCATCGCGGTCCTCCTGCTGTTGTTGGCGCCTAGAATGCGCTCGCCGGCCGCGCGAGGCCATAGTGCGCGCGCAACGTTTCGCCCTCGTAAGCCGTACGGAACAGGCCGCGCCGCTGCAGGATCGGGATCACCTCGGCGACGAAGGCGTCGAGCATCGAGGGCAGCAGCGGCGGCATGACGTTGAAGCCGTCGGCCGCGCCGTCGTTGAACCATTCCACCATCAGATCGGCGATCTGCTCCGGCGTGCCTGCCGTGACGTAGTGGCCGCGCGCGCCGGCGAGGTAGGCAAGCAATTGCCGCAAGGTCGGCTTCTCGCGCCGCACCAGGCCGACGATGACCTCGGTTCGGCTGCGCGCCGCCTCGACCGTGCCGGGGTCGGGGAAATCCTCGACCGAGAGCGGCTTGTCGAGCGGCAGGTGCGAGAAATCGTGCCCGCCGAAACGGCCGGACAGGCGCTTGCGGCCGATCTCCGGATCGGTGAGCGCATTGAGCTCGCGCGCCATGCGCTGCGCCTCGGCCTCGCTCGATGCGATCAGCGGGCTGAGCCCCGGCAGGATCAGCGCCTGGTCGAGCGGCCGGCCCTCGGCGGCAACCAGCGCCTTGAGGTCGGCGTAGAAGGCTTGCGCCGTCGCCTTCTCCATCTGCGCGGTGAAGATCGCCTCGGCATGGCGTGCGGCGAAGCGACGGCCGGTGTCGGAAGAGCCGGCCTGCACGAAGACCGGCCGGCCCTGCGGCCCGCGCGGACCGTTGAGCGGGCCGGCCACCTTGTAGTGCTCGCCACGATGCTCGATCGGCCGGATGCGATCGGCGCGCGCATAGGCGCCGTTGGCGCGGTCGTCGAGGACGGCGTCGTCGGCCCAGCTGTCCCACAGCGCCTTGACCACGGTCATGAACTCCTCGCCGCGCGCGTAGCGGTCGGCGTGGCTGATCTGGCTGTCGCCGCCGAAATTGCGCGCCGCCGCCGTGGCCCAGGACGTAACGATGTTCCAGCCCACCCGGCCGCCGCTCATGTGGTCGATCGAGGCGAACTGGCGCGCGAGGTTGAACGGTTCGGTATAGGTGGTCGACGCGGTGGCGATCAGGCCGATGCGCGCGGTCGAGACCGAGAGCGCCGCCAGCACCGTCACCGGCTCCAGCCAGGTGCGTCCGGCCGCCGCGCCGTCCTCGCCCATGGCGAGCTGGTCGGCGAGGAAGATCGAATCGAACAGCCCGGCCTCGGCGCGCCGCGCGATGTCCTGGTAGTAGCGGATGTCGGTGAGCGCCAGTGCGGAGGAGTCCGGGTGGCGCCACGAGGCCTCGTGGTGCCCGCGGCTCTGGATGAACAGGTTGAGGTGCATGCGCCGGGTCATGGCGGAAATCCTACAGCCGCCGGCGGCCGGCGAGCCGCCCTCTTGCCGCCGGGACTGGTTTGCGCGATGACAACGACGGCACCAGCACCTTCGGGCGTCGGAGGGCCGAATGAGTGATACCGACACCAAGCCGACCACCAAGATCGAGCCGAAGACCGAGCGGCCGAAGCTTTATCGCGTGATCCTGGTCAATGACGACTACACGCCGCGCGAGTTCGTCACCGAAGTCCTCAAGGCGGTCTTCCGCATGACCGAGGAGCAGGCCTATCGCGTGATGATGACGGCGCATCGCAGGGGTGTCTGCGTCGTGGCGGTGTTCACCAAGGACGTCGCCGAGACCAAGGCCACCGCCGCCACCGACATGGGCCGCCGCGCCGGCCACCCGCTCACCTTCACGACCGAGCCGGAGGAGTAGCGCCGCGCACGTAGCGGCGCGTCAGGATGCGCAGGCGGTCGCGGAAATGCGGCCGCACGCGCGCGCTCCACTCGGTGTCGACCGCCGCTTTCCACGCCGCGCTCTCGGTCACCTCCGGTCCGCTCAGGTGATAGATCGCGACGTAGCGGTGCGAGCCGTCGGGGTCGGGCCCGCTGCGATAGCGCCGCGCCGCAAGGGTGCCGGGCACCTTCGACAAGAGCGGCAGATGCTCCTGATCGTACCAGGCGTTGAAGTCGGCCTCGTGCTCGGGCGCGACGTTCATGGCGTTGAGCAGGAAGCCGCCGGCGCCGTCCGGTGCCTTCATGTCGCCCGGCGCGACCTGCTCGCCCTCGAAGCGCAGCAGGCGCCTGCACATGGCGGTGACGCGCTTGGACCATACCGAGAGGTTTTCGTAGGCGATCGCCTTGTAGGGCGCGCTGCGCATCACGGCGAGCGAGTCCAGATCGTAGGACGCCACCGCGACCTGCGAGCCGTCGACGTTCAGCCAGCGTTCGCACAGCCCGAAGCCGGGCACGCGCTGGCGCTCGGGGATGTGCTCGAGGTCGTACCAGTCGTGGAACTCGTCCGCGTGCGCGGTCGAGAAATCGAATGCGGCGACGAGCAAACCCCTGGCCATGGTGCATTTCCTCCGAATTTGACGGGCATCTTAACCCGAGCCGCCCAGCGGCTGGCGACCACTATCAAGGATTGACGGCCTTCCCCTCGGGTCTACCCTTCGCCCACCAAGCCAGCAGGAGTACGCGAGCCATGACCGACAGGCTGATCTCCGGCGACAATCACATCGACCTGACCTATTGCCCGCCCAATCTGTGGTCGGATGCCGCGCCCAAGAAGTGGAAGCTGCTGGCACCGCGCTGCGAGGAGCTCGACGACGGCCTGCACTGGTTCGTCGAGGCGCAGGACAAGGGCATGTGGAACGGCGTCGGGCCGGGCTTCCTGAAATACCAGCAGGGCTCGTTCCACCACGTCGACGAGATGCACAATGCCGGCTTCCGCTGGGACTACAGGGCCGGCGCCAAGCCGCGGCCGACGACGCCGGAGCTGCGCATCGCCGATCTCGACCGCGACGGGCTTGATGCCGAAATCGTCTACGGCTGCCTGATGATCAACGAGATGATCGCCGATCCCGCGATGCGCGGCTGGTGCGACGGCATCTACAACGACTGGGTCGCCGACTTCGCGCGGCGCGCCGACGCCAAGCGCGTCTTCCCGCTGGCCATCGTGCCCAACCACGACCCGATCGCCGCCGCCGCCGAAGTGCGCCGCTGCGCCAAGATGGGCATCAAGGGCGGCGATCTCGCCTTCAAGCGCATGTCGCTGCCGCTGTGGCACCACGACTGGTATCCGCTGTGGGAGGCCGCGGCGGAGTGCAAGTTCCCGATCTCCTTCCACTCCACCGGCTTCAAGGCGCTGCGCGCGCCCGACAACCCGGCGATGGAGAAGGAGTACTTCACCGAGTACCGCCTGGTGCGCTCGGCGCTGTTCCAGCTCGACACCATGGAGGTGCTGGTCTCGATGCTCGCCTCGGGCGCCTGCGAGAAGTACCCGGAGTTCAACTTCGTGCTCGGCGAATCGGGCGTGACCTGGCTGCCCTATGTCTTCGACCGCCTCGACACCGAGTATCACGACCGCGCCCGCGCGCTCGGCTTCAAGATGAAGCCCAGCGACTATTTCCGCCGCCAGGGCTACGTCACCTACCAGCAGGACAAGTACCTCGAGCCGATCGTGCCGATGATCGGCGAGGACAACATCATCTGGGGCGCCGACTACCCGCACCCCGATTGCCTGTGGCCGGACTCGAAGAAGGTGCTCGACGAGAACCTGGCGAATTTCTCGCCGGCGGTCCGCAAGAAGATCACCAGCGAGAACGTCGCGCGGCTGTACGGGCTGAACTGACGCGAATCTGTCGTCCCGAGCGCGGCGAAGGACCTTGCGGTGGTGCGCTCGGGCACACCGCGAGATTCGTCGCTTCGCTCGGAATGACGGCGTTCCTCAACCCCGCCAGCGCGAAAGGTTGGCGGCGACGAACGCGTCGTCATGCAGCTCGGGATACGTGGCGTAGAGCCGGTCGATGCCCTCGCCCTGGCCGGGGCTGAGCTGCTCATGCGGATCGAGGCACTGCGTCGAGGTCATCAGGCCCTGGCGACGCAGGATCTCGTGGCACCCCGGGATACAGCCGGCGAAGTCGTGGTCGACGTCGAACACGACGCTGTTGCAGTCGGTGACGAATGAGTCGAGCGCCAGGATCTCCGGCGTGACGGCGGCACCGCTCGACACCGCGAGCTTCAGCTTCTCCAGCAGCCCGACCGCGCCGTGCGTCCAGACGCTCCAGTGGCCCAGCAGGCCGCCGCGGAAGCGCAGCGTGACCTCGCGATTGCCGGTGCGCACGACCAGCGGCGTCACCAGGTCGGCGACGATGTGGTCGTCGTTGCCGGTGTAGAGCGTGATGCGCTCCTCGGCCTGCGCCTGGGCGATGCCAAAGGCGACATCGAGAGTGCGATAGCGGTTGAACGGTGCGACCTTGATCGCAACGACGTTGTCGATGGCGGCGAAGCGGCTCCAGAAGCCGCGCGACAGCCTGATGCCGCCCACCGCGGTCTGCAGGTAGAAGCCGACCAGCGGCATCTCCTTCGCCACGGCGCTGCAGTGCTCGATCAGCTCGTCCTCGCTGGCGCCTTTCAGCGCCGCCAGCGACAGCAGCACGGCGTGGTAGCCCATGGCGCGCGCGGTGCGCGCTTCCTCGACCGCCTGCGCGGTCCTGCCGACGGCGCCGGCGATCATCACCAGCGGCCGGTCGGTCCATTCGCGCGCCGTCTCGATCGCCAGCTCGAGCACCGGCTTGTACAGCCCGACCTCGCGGATCGCGAACTGCGTGGAATGCACGCCTACAGCCAGGCCGCCCGAGCCGGCGTCGACGTAATAGCGGCTGATGGCGCGCTGCGATTGCCTGTCGAACTTGCGATCGGCGCCGAGCGCCAGCGGATGCGCCGGGATCACCGCGCCCTGGCGCAGGATCGACAGGACAGGTGCGGGAAGATCGCGCCAGTGAAAGGCCGGAGTCTGTGTCATGGCGCCATCATATCGCAGGACGCCGCGGTGCATGAAGTCAGGTGTGTCGCTTTGTCAGCAGATGCGCGATACCCAGGACGATCAGCACGACCACGACACCCACGCCGGCGCCGGCGATGATCCTCAGCACGCGGGATTCGAGGCCCAGGCCATTGCTCATCGCCAGCCCGCCAGCGGCAATGCCGATACCGATGCAGGCGGCGGGAAGCCATTTCGACGCCGTCATTCGCGCAGCCTCCCCGTTGCCCAGAGAGCCGGGTGCATCCTAGCCCAGTTCCGGCCCGGCCAGCGCGAAGATGTGTTCGGGATCGTCCAGTCCCTTCGCGGTGCCGAGCGTCATCCGCATGTAGGCGCGCGGCGTGGCGCCGCCCCGGCCTTCGATCCACCGGCGCACATCGCGATGCGCTTCGGGGACATCGACGATGAACGGCCCCTGAACCGACGTCGTCGCCTTCGAGATCAGCGCCAGCGCGATCGCCTCGCTGTCGGCGATCACCGGGCCGATCGAGGTGGCGACACGGCCCTCGCGACCCAGCGCATAGCCGGTGATCGCGCCCGACGGCGTCTGGGCGATCCAGGCAAGGCCGGGCTGACGCAGCAGCAGATGCGCGATGATCATGGGCCGCTCCATGCCGCTCAGTGGCCGGTCATAGGTCGCGAGCTTCGACAGATCGGCCACGCTCGCCGGCCGGATCTCGATTCCCGGCGGCGGCGGCACGGGCGCGTCCTTCGCGGCATCGAAATGCCAGCGTCGGATCGAATAGAGATCGTGGAAGCCCAGCGGCAGATAGATCGGCCGGCCGAGCTCGGTGGCGTCGAGGCCGGCGACGGCGCCCATGTCCTGCACATCGGCGATGCAGCGCTTGAGCAGTCCGGTGCCGACGCCACCACGCCTTCGATCCCTGGTCACCAGCACCATGCTGATCCACGCCAGGCGCTGCCCCAGCGGCAGCACCAGCGAGCTCGCCTGCCACGCGCCGTCCGGCCCGGTGAGGCCGAAACCGCGGCCGGCGCCCAGCATGAATCGCCAGTCGGCAACGTTCTGGTTCCAGCCGGCCTCGATCGACAGCGGCCATACCGCCTCGGCGTGCTCGGCCTCGATCGGCCGCACGTCGAGAAGGTCAGTACTTGCCATCGCGCACCTCGTAGTGCGTCGGCTTGTTGTGCGTGGCCATGTCGCGCGACAGCCAGTCCGCGTTCCACTCGATCATGGTGCGAAGCGACACGCTCGGCGGCCCGAATTCCGCCACCATGCGCGCGGCGTTGCTGATCCAGCCGGTCGGCGCCGGCGTGCCGCTGAATATCGGCGCCCTGCCGAGCAGCTTGCCGAACTCAGCCGCGACATCGGCGACGGCGAAGGTCTCGGGCCCGGTGACGTTGATCGGCGAGGTCGGCGTGGTGGCGTGTGCAAGGCAGCGCAACGCCACATCGGTGGCATCGCCTTGCCAGATCACGTTGGCGTGGCCCATCGACAGGTCGATGGTCTCGCCGTCGCGCACCTTGCGGCCGATGTCGTGCAGCACGCCGTAGCGCATGTCGATGGCGTAGTTCAGGCGGATGATGCGGCCCGGCGTGTTGCGCGTGCGCGAGAAATAC